>NZ_JBFAIM010000031.1:0-130476 GCF_040654715.1 Nonomuraea sp. NPDC050643
CGGATGTGGGTGAACGATCCGGCACCCGCAATGGCGGCCAGGACGAGGACCGGGCGCTCGTCCGCCCCGGCCTTGGCCAGCGCGGCGAGCAGCCGCACGTACTCGGCGGCCACGAGATCCTCCGGTGCCCCCGCCTTCAGCGGCGCTCCGGGAACGCGGCTGAGCAGCAGGTACGGCGGCTCGCCCGGCCCGCTCTCCCCCAGCGGCCGAGGAGTCGCGAAGCCGAGATCGAGTTCGGCGAGCACGCGCAGCACCGCCGCCCGCTCCGGCAGCCGGGCCGCCGCCGCGTCGGTACGAGGCAGGCACACGACCGATTCCGCGCCGATCACCACCTGGTGGAACTGACCCTGGTGAACCGTGACGTCCTCCGGCAGCAGCCGGTCCAGCAACGCCTGGTACGTCCGCGGAATCCCCATGTGCCCCGTCTCCCCTCAGCCGGTCCAATCGACGTGAGCGTAGTGAGCCGCCGCCGCGCCGGCCGTAAAGGCCCAGTAGCGGTCGCCGCGGGACCAGTGCCACCACTCGGTCGGATAGTTGACGAACCCGGCCGCCGTCATCGCGTCGGAGAGCAGCCCCCGGTTGGCCCTGACCGTGCCGTCCAGCGACGGGTGGTGGGTGTAGCAGGCCCCGTCGCTCTCCTCGGGGCCGGCGTTGACCGGCGTACCCATGTCCAGTTCGGCGCCGTCGTCCCCGACGAGCGTCAGATCGACGGCGGCGCCGGCGACGTGCGGGGCCACCTCGGGCGGCGCCAGCGAGCGGCTGGCCTGGATGTGCACGAACTCCTCGCTCCACGCCGGGTTGGCGGCGCGGAGCTCATCGGCGTACCGGGAGAAGTAGTGACGTTGCAGCGACAGCGGCCGGTAGCCCTCCACGACCAGCAGCCGCAACCCGTCGGGGAGCATCGCCTGGGCGGTCAGCAACCGATCGACGAGCCCGACGCGCAACTGGGCGTAGGCACCCCGTTCGTCGGCCAGGCGCTGGTCGATCCGCAGGTCCGGCACCTTGCGCAGGTCGAACAGCGGCTCCCCGCAGTCGATCGCCGGGATCGCGGACACCCGCCGGTCGGACATCAGCACGATCGGGGCACCGGTCATTTTCTCCCCACCTCTTCAAAACGGATTCCTCGTGTCCGATCCTGAGGGCGGCTGCTGTAAGTTCTCTGCAATCCCCGTGTAAGAGGTGGCGGTGGAATTTCGGCTGCTCGGCCCGGTCGAGGTCTGGCACGCCGGCCGGCGGCTGCCGGTGGGCGGTCCCAAACCGCGCGCGCTGCTGGCGGCGCTGCTGCTCGGCTCCGGCCGGGTGGTGCCGGTCGATCGGCTGGTGCACCTCATCTGGGGCGACCACGCGCCGGGCACGGCTCGCGCGCTGATCCAGACGTACGTCTCGGCGCTGCGACGCGGCCTGCCGTCCCCCGAGTCGATCGAGACCCGGCCGCCCGGCTACCTGCTGGCGGTGGAGGAGGGGCGGCTGGACCTCACGGTGTTCGAGCGGCTGCTGGCCGAGGGCCGCCGCGCGGCGGGCGCGGGGCGGCACGACGAGGCCGTACGGTCGCTGCGGTCGGCGGAGGCGCTGTGGCGCGGGCCGGCGCTGGGCGGGATCGGCGAGGCGCTGTCGGTGGAGGCCGCCCGCCTCGACGAGCTGCGCCTGGCCGCGATCGAGGAGCGGGTCGCGGGCGAGCTGCTCCTGGACCGGCACGCCGAGCTGGTGCCCGAACTGACCGCCCTGGTCGGCGCCCATCCCACCCGGGAACGGGTACGCGGGCACCTCATGATGGCGCTGTACCGGGAGGGGCGTTCGGCCGAGGCGCTGGCTGTGTACCGGGAGGGGCGGGCGAAGCTGGCCGACGAGCTGGGCATCGACCCGGGGGCGCACTTACAGGAGCTGCACCAGGCGATCCTGCGCGGCGACGCCGCCCTCCTCATCACCCAACCTCCCACCGTCCCACCCCCTCCGCCCGGCACCCGGTACGGCGCACCTCCCCCACCCGGCATTCGGTACGGCGCACCTCCCCCACCCAGCCCGCAGTACGACCCTCCTCCTCCGGCAGGTGTGCGGCTTGACGCGCATTCCCCCACTGCCGACCCGCACGCCGACCCGCACTCACCGCCCCCGGCGCCGCACGACACGCAACCGCCGCCCGCCGTCCCACTTGGCACGCACCCATCGGCCCCAGCTCCGCATCCACCGACCGCCGCCCCGCTTGGCACCGATACCCCGGCCCCCAACCCACACAGCACCCATTCCCGGACCTCCACCCCACCCGGCACGCGTCCCCCAACCCCGGCCGCGCACAGCACGGACCCCTCGATCTCCACCCCAGAGGGCACAAGTCCAGCCCCACACAGCGCGTATCCCCCACGCTCCACCCATTTCTCGACCCTCGCCCAGCACGGGACGCATCCCCCGACCTCCACCCCGCCCGGTACGCGCCCTCCATCCCCCGCACTGCTTGGTGTGCATCCGTCGGTCACCGCATCGGAGAGCGGTCACCCGGTCATGCCCGCCCAACTTCCGCCCGACATATCGGACTTCGCCGGGCGCACCGAGGTAGTCGCGGACCTGGTCCCGCTGCTCACCTCGACGGGCGCCGCCCCACCGGTGCTGGTGGTGTCGGGCAAGGGCGGCGTCGGCAAGAGCACGCTGGCCGTACACGTCGCCCACCGGGCGGCCGGCCACTATCCCGACGGCCAGCTCTACGCCGACCTCCGAGGCACCAGCGACACCCCGGCCACCGCCCACGAGATCCTCGGCCGCTTCCTGCGCTCGCTGGGCATCGAGTCCGCGGCGCTGCCCGAGCAGCCGCAGGACCGGGCCGACCTCTACCGCAGCCTGCTGGCGCAGCGGCGCGTACTGCTGGTCCTCGACGACGCCCGCGCGGAGTGGCAGATCCGCCCGCTGCTGCCCGGCGGCGGGGGTTGCGCGGTGCTCGTCACCTCGCGCGGGCGGCTCGCGGGGCTGGCCGGCGCCCACCTGACCGACCTCGACGTGCTCGACGCCGAGGCCGCGCTCACGCTGCTCGGCTCCATCGCCGGAGCCGACCGGGTGGCCGCCGAGCCCGAGGCGGCACGGGAGATCGTCGATTTGTGCGGGCTGCTGCCCCTCGCTGTCCGTACGGCCGGAGCCCGCCTGGCCACCCGCAGGCACTGGACGCTGGCCACCATGACCGGCCGGCTCGCCGACGAACACCGCCGGCTGGACGAGCTGGCCGCGGGCGACCTGGAGGTGCGGGCCAGCGTCAGCCTGAGCTACCGGCTGCTCGACGAGCAGGCCAAGGCGGCCTTCCGCAGGCTGGGGCTGCTGGGAGTGCCCGACTTCACGTCCTGGATCGTCGCCCCGCTGCTGGACGTGCCCGCCGCCGACGCCGACGACGTGATCGAGCGGCTCGTCGACGCCCAGCTCGTGGACTTCGCCGCGGTGGACGCGACCCGGCAGGCGCGGTATCGGCTGCACGACCTTCTGCGGGTGTTCGCGGCCGAGTGCGCGCAGGCGTACGACAGCGGTCAGGAGCGGAACGAGGCGCTCTCTCGTACGCTCGGGAGCTGGTTGTGGCTGATCACGCAGGCGGGGGCGGCCAGGCCGTCGGGTGAGGTCGAGCTGCGCGGCGAGTACGCCTCGGCCTGCCCGGTGGACGGTCGTGTGGCCGCGCGGGTGCTGGCCGATCCCGGCGCGTGGCTGGAGGCGGAGACGCCCGCGCTGATCGTGGCCGTCGAGCGCGCCGCGGCTTTCGGGCTCGACGTGGCCGCCTGCGACCTGGCGGCGGCGCTGTCGTTCTCGCACGTGTTCGTGGCCAACCGGCTGAACGAGTGGCGTACCAGCCATGACGCCGCGCTGGCGGCCGCGCGCAAGGCGGGCAACCGGCTCGGCGAGGCGGCCCTGCTCGCGGGCCTCGGCCAGATCCATTACAAGCTCGACCGGTTCGAGCAGGTGTACGCGCATCTGTCCCAGGCGCTGCCGCTGTTCACGGAGATGGGTGACGTACGGGGTGAGGCGGTCGTACAGGCCGGGATGGGCAGCGCCTGCCGGGAGCACTGCCGTCTGCGCGAGGGGCTGGACCACCTTGCCAGCTCCGCGGCGATCTTCGACACCCTGGGCGACGACTCGGCCATCGGCTACACCGCCCGGACCTCCGCCGCGATCCACCTCGAACTGGGCGAGTACGACGTCACCTGGCCGCTGCTCGACCGGGCCCTCAAGGCGTACCGTCGGGTGGGCAGCAGACGCGGCGAGGCGCTCACACTACGCACCATCGGCCTCGTCCACCGGGCGCTCGGCAACTACGCGGAGGCCGAACAGCTCAGCGAAGAAGCACTCGCCATCCTGTACGAGACCGGCGACCGGCTGATGATGGCCTTCGGCATACAGGCGCTGGTCAAGGCCCAGATCCGGCAGGGACGCGGCGCCCGCGCACTGCCACTGCTGGTGGACGCGCTGGAGGTCTGCCGACGACATTTCGACCGGTACGGCGAGGCCCTGATGCAGCGCACCATCGGCGAACTGCACCTCGCACACGGCCGGCTCGAGCTCGCCGAGGCCCACCTGACGCGCGCGATCACGATCTCCGAGTCCCTGCACACGCCACTTCCCGCCGCCAGGGCCAGACGCGACCTGGCAGCGGTACGCGCGGCCAGCGGCGACACCGCCGGGGCCGCTGCCCTGACCGCCGCCGCTCTGGCCGTCTTCGTCCGCCATGACGCTCGCGAACAGGACGAACTCACCATCCCCCGCCCCGGCACACCCACCTGAAGCAACCGCTCGAACCCTTCGAGCCCTCCCGCCACCCCTCCGGCTTCCCACCACCACGGCACCTCGCCACGTAAGCCATATCCCCCAGCTCCACGCACGCCTCCCCGCCCCGCCACACCCCCGCGTCGGGCGTCGGGCGTCGGGCGTCGGGCGTCGGGCGTCGGGCGTCGGGCGTCGGGCGTCGGGCGTCGGGCGTCGGGCGTCGGGCGTCGGGCGTCGGCGAAGGATAATAGCCCTCAAGCCACCGCGTCCCACGCAAGCGCCCTCAACCCCCACGCGCGTTCTTCGCCTCTTCAGCCCGGTCCTTCGAAAACTGGAATTCGCAGCCGCATGATCGGACCGCGAAAGGCGAGGTCCGGCCCTCAATAAATGCAGCCCGCCCCGCAGAGACCATGGTGGCCTCGGCAGGGCGGAGTTTGTGATGAAGCGGATTTGTGGCCCCGGGAACTCACTTCACCAGGCGCACCGTGAGCGGATAACGGAAGTTGCCCTCCCCCAGAGCCGACGCGCCGCCAACGATCGCCAGAACGATGGCCGCGACCCAGATGACCGGCACCAGCAGAATGCCGATGAAGGTGAACGGCAGCAGCACTGACGCCCCCACCACCGTGAGCTGGAAGTTCAGCGCTTCCACCGCGTGCTTGCGAATGTAGGGCGAGGTCTTGCCGCCGGTGAGCATGAGGAGCAGCGGGCCGACGATCGGGATGCCGAGGGCCAGCAACGCATGGCCGAGGGCGGCGCCCAGCCGTTCGTTGCTCTCCGGTAGGCGTTCGTCGCGGACCGGACGTGGGAGCGGGGCGAGCTGAGGAACGGACTGGGTGCCGTACAGCTCGGTCATGATGGGCATCAGATCGCCGTGGGTGCGCGCCGTCATGGCCCGCTCCAACCGGTCGTCGAACTCGAACTTGTCGAAGCGGCCCTCCGCGTAAGCCGACTTGACGTGCTCGACCACGTGCTCTCGGTCCTGGGTGGTGACGCGCAGATGAGCTGGCGGCACCTGTCCCGGCCCGGGGGTTTTCGGTACCCCAGCCATAATCGTCATGCCTCTCCTTGGAGAATCGGGCAGTCACCACTCATACTGCGTCGCCGGCGGCTCGAGTGCTATCGGGAGAATCCCGGATCTGTCCCCTAGATCATCCCCGACGCGCGGGCTCCAGACGGTATAAAAAGGATTCATGAGATGGCGAGACCGCTACGGCATTCGTCGACTTCGCGGCCGCAAGATCGCGAAGTTCGACCGTGAGGCGACAGACGCCGACATCGAGGCGCTCATCGCCTTTGCCCGTTCGCGGCGGGGCGTCGAGTTTTATGTCGAACCGGAAACTTTTGCCACCGACACGACCGCAGTGGCGGTGGCCGACGACGGCGAGTGGACCAGGCGAAGGGTCGGCTCACCCGCAGTGATCCACAAGGTTGCCCGCGATCTTGCCCTGCCGGTGTACGACGTTCAACTCACCGGCTACCCGCAACGCATGCGCGCCTACAACGAACGCCGCCGCAGGGAAGAAGGCAGCCTTTGATCTGATCCCCCGTTCACATAATTCCGCCTGCTGGAGCCACCACCGTCGTCACCCAAGTGGCCGCCACCAACGGCCATGACCGACGGTGGCGGCCGGCGGCCGACAACGTGACCCAACGGTCGAGCCCACCGGCTGAGATCGCTGGGCGAGGTCACTGGGCGAGGCAGCCAATGAGGGCCAGTGGTGGAGGTCCTGCGCTCTGGCGGGTGCGGACCCAGACTTGGACGCCCAACCGTGCAGGCTGAGCCGTGCGGGCCGACCGTGCGGGCCGACCGTGCGGGCCGACTGTGATGAGCGGTGGTGGAGGACCAACGGTAGGGCGGGTGCGGCCCAGAATTGGATGCCGAGCCGCACATACCCAACCGTGCAGGCTCAACTGTGCAGGCCCAACCGTGCAGGCCCAACCGTGCACGTAAAGGATCAACCGTGCTTGGTCCGGTGTGGTGCGCGGTGGTGGGCTGCGGTCGGTGGGGGCTGGGCTGCGGGGTCAGGGGCTTCTCGTTGAGCGGGTTGGGTGACGACGGAGCCTGAGTGGTGTTCAGCGAACTCACGGGGGCCTCCGTCTTGGTTGGTGTCGCCGGCCGCCTTACGAGGGTCGAGTGAGATCAGCATGGGGGTTCGGGGACCGACCGAAAATCCTCCTCGTCGAGCAAATTGACCAAGGGCAGGAGCCACGCCGCGTTGACCGGGCCCATGGCGGAGTCCAGTTCGGCGGGGGTTGGTAGGCGGTCTCGGAGGATGGTCGGGGAGAGCAGGTTCTGCAGGGCGTGCATGAGGAGATTGGCCATCGAGTAGTCGGGGTCGGTGGACAGGGCGCGTTCGAGGGCGATGGTGGCCTGGACGTTGTTGCCTGCTCGCCACGCCGCCATGGCCATGAGGGATGCGGCTGGAGGCATGAAACGGGGCTCCAGTCTGCGGGTCAGGTCTTTCCAGAGTGCTGCGTGGGATTCGTGCATGAGGGTCCAGGCCTCGTCGCGGACCCTCATGATCGCCAGATCGAGGCCCAGGCGGGCTGCTTCGGCGTCGTCCAGGCGGCCGCCCTCGGCGTGGGTTCGCAGGGCTGATCGGACTCTGGCGATGCCTTCCGCGACGAATTCCGCTGTGAAGGCGTCCAGGTCTGTCGTGGTCATGAGCCGGGCTCGGACGTCGGCGATGGCGTCCGCTGTGGCGCGGCGCATCGCCATTCGTACGGGGCCGGTGACCGGGGAGACCGTGCGTTCCAGGGCCTCTCGGTCGGGGAGCGCGACAAGGCCGTGCACCGTGGCCTCCGCTGATATCTGGCTGGTGGACAGGTCGTAGGGGGTGCCTTCCGCAGGGCAGCAGGTTGCCAGGTCGCAGACGTACGACCAGTAGCGGCCTTCGTGGGCTCTCAAGGCCTCGCCCACCCGGACTTGGGTCTTGGCCGCCAGCAGTCGTGCCGCGTCCACTGCCGGGGTGACCACGTCGCCGGGTCCGTAGCCGACGATGACCATGTCTGTGACGCCTTCTCGGTCGAAGAGGGGCACCAAAGGGTCGAGGGTGCCGGTTGGGAACGGCAGGCTCCATCGCGCCACCATCTTGGCCTGACCTCGGTCGAGCCCGATGACGATGAGGCTGCGGTGAGGGTGGAACCCGACCAAATAGGGCACGGCGGCCAGGATGTCGGTGGGGGTGCTCAGGGTCAGGCAGGGCTCAGGGGGAAGCTCGGGAATGGGGGCCGAGGAGGTGGCGGTCAACGCCGTGCCAGCCGATGCCGTGCCAGTCGAGGTGGTGACGGGCGAGGGGATGGCGGGCGACGCGGTGGCAGCCGAGGGGGTGGCGGGCGAAGGGGTGGCGGGCGAAGGGGCGACGTCAGTGGAGTGGGCGGCGGTAGCGGCGCACATGGGACTGGCGGCGGGGGTCGGCGTTGAGACTGCCCCGGGGCCAGGGCTGGGAGCCGGCGTTGAGAGGGAGCCGGGACCGGGCGCGGGGATGCCGCTGGCAGAGGGGGTGCGGGAGGGAGTGGAGGTGTCGGCTAGGGCGGGCCTGGGACCAGAGGTGCGAGCGGAGGTGAGGCTGGGACCAGAGGCACCGCTGGGAGTGGGGGCGGGATCCGAGATGCGGGTGGCGGTAGGACTGGACGTGCGAACGGGAGCGGGGCTGAGTCCAGAAGCACCGCTGGAGGTGGGGGCGGGATCCGAGATGCGGGTGGCGGTGGGACTGGAGGGGCGGGTGAGGGTGGGGGGAGGGGTGATGAGGGGCTTGGGGGTGAGGGGAGGTGGCGGGGTGGGGCGGGGGTGGTTGGTCGTCATGGCCCATAGGGTGCCGGGGAGTGAGGTGGCGATTTGGGGCCGAACGGGGTTCTGTGGATGAGCTGGGCGGAGGGCTTGGGGTTGTGGATAAGTGACTCTGGGTGAAACTCGGGGCGCGGTGGGTGCTCTTATGGTGAACGATTCGGCGGACGAGCGATCGGGCGGGGTTCTCTGAGGGTTCACCCCTAGGGGATCCGAGTTGCTCGGGTCGGCGCAGGTGGCCGGATGAGGGCTTCGGCCCGGGGCGATGGCTCAGTTACCGGTCTGGGGAGGGTGCGGCCGGTCCGGGGTGGGAGAGGCAGGAGAGAGGCGGGTGCGTACGAGGAGGGCGGCGCCCGCCACGGCGGCCGGCATGGCGATGACGGCCACGAACGGCACCAGGAACAGCAGGAACGCCGCCACCCCGAACCCCAGCGCGCTCGCCCTGTTGGCGCGCAGCAGGCGGAAGCGGTCCTTGCGGGCCAGCCCGCGGCGTTCCAGGGCCAGGGTGGTGAGCTCAACGGTCAGGAAGAACCCGGACACGGCCGCCCCCAGCACCGGCACCACCGTCTGGCCCACCACGGGCACGAATCCCAGGAAGAACAGCGGGATCGTGAACAGCAGCACGTAGAAGAGGGTGACGAGGCTGTCTCTGATCGAGCGGGGCAGCGTACGCCACCACGGCTGCTCGTGCTCGTTGTCCAGCGGATCGGCCGCCGCCGACAGCTTCTCGTAGAACGGCTCCCCGATCGCCAGCGTCACGGCCACGAACGTCACGACCGCCAGCACCAGCCCCGCGAGGAACAGCACGATGCCCGCCAATGTACGGAACGTCTCCCGCCAGCTCCACGAGTCCGCGAACGGCGTCAGGAACTCGGCCAGCGCGGTGGCGTTCGTACCGAGGAAGATCAGCGCCGCCACGTAGAGGGCGAACGCGATCAGCGCCGGGATCAGCCCGAACAGCCACCAGCGGGTGTTCTTGGCGACCCAGCCGAACCCCTGGAAGAAGAAGCCGACACCGGCCGTGAAGTCGCGCAGTGCTCGCATGCTCGGCAGGCTAGCGCCAGAACGACGTGACCGCGTAGCCGAGATCGGCGAACAGCTCGCGCAGCAGCGGCAGTGAGATGCCCAGCACGTTGCCGTGGTCGCCGTCGATGCCCTCGACGAACCAGCCCCCGCGCCCCTCGATGCTGAACGCCCCGGCCAGGCTGAGCGGCTCTTCGGTGGCGGCGTAGGCGGCGACCTCCTCCTCCGACGGCTGGCCGAAGTGGATCACGGTGGTGGCCACCTCCGCCACCTGCCGGCCGGCGGCCACGTCGATCACGCAGTGGCCGGTGACGAGACGCCCTGTGCGGCCTCGCATGAGGCGCCAGCGCTCGATGGTCTCCTCGTTCGTGGCGGGCTTGCCGTAGGGACGGCCGTCGAGCTCGAGGATGGAGTCGCAGCCGATGACCAGCCCCTCGTCGAGGCCCCCGGCGACCGCCTCCGCCTTGGCCTTGGCCAGCACCAGGCTGAGCGCGGCGGGCGAGTGCGCGGAGAACGCGTCCTCGTCGACCCCACTGACGATCACCTTGGGGTCGAGACCGGCGCTGCGCAGGAGGGCCAGGCGGGCAGTGGAGGCTGAGGCCAGAACGATCACCGGCTTAGCCTACCGGTCACCAGTCGGGGTTCGACGTCCCCGGGGTCACCTCGCGCTCGGGCCGGGCCGAGCCGGGCGAAGGAGCGTACGGGCCGCCCTGTTGCGGCACGGCGCCGCCGAAGATGCCCCCCAGCAGCGCCCCGAGCAGGTCTCCCAGTCCGCCGGGCATCGATGACTGTTCGCGGTTGAGGTCGTCGGCCACGGCGCCGGCGTCCATGTCCCGGCTCACGGCCCGGTTGGCCAGCAATGACATGATCATGGGGGCGATCAGGGGCAGCAGCTTCATGATGGTCCCGGAGTCCACTCCGGCGAGCTGTGACAACCCGGCCGCGGCCTGCTCGGTGCCCTGCCCGCCGAGCACGTGGCCGAGGATGCTGTGCCCGTCGCGGGTCAGCGAGGCCACGTCGCCGTTGAACGGGTCGGCGTCCATGTGGTCGTCCAGCGCCCCGCGCAGGGCGTCGGCGCCGTCCGGGTGCTCCGCGTTACGGGCCAGGCCGCCGACAATGGTGCCCGACACGGCCTCCACGACCTTGCGGGCCGTGAGCGGGTCCGTGCCGAGCATCCCGGCGATCTGTTCCAGTCCTGAGTCTCCGAGCCCGGCGAGCAGCTCGTCAGCCAGTGTCACGACAGTCCCCCGATCGTTGTCGCGGGAGACGTTCCCCTGGTGGGCTCGAGGCAAAGTCCGGGTTGTCCTAATTCTCGGAAAAACCCACCGGCTGGCTGTCGGCGGCGACGCCCTCGGCCGGCCGGTGGCCGTTCGAGTGCGGCTGGTCGTGGACGGACGTGCGCGGGAGCCCGGCGGCGGTGTACGCCCCGGCCTCGTCGAGCGTCTCGTGCTCGAGCAGCGCCGCCACGATCGCGTCCAGCTTGTCGCGGTTGTCGGAGAGGACCTGGATCGCGCGCTCGTAGCACTCGTCCACGATCCGCCGCGCCTCCTCGTCCACCGTGGCGAGCGTGGCGGGCGAGGCCTGCGGCGGCTGGCCGTCGTTGGGCAGGATGGTCAGCGGGCCGACCTTCTCCGACATGCCCCACCGGCCGACCATGCCACGGGCGATCATGGTGACCTGCTCGAGGTCGTTCTCGGCGCCGGTGGTGATGACGCCGTACACGACCTGCTCGGCCGCCATGCCGCCGAGCGCGCCGGTGATGCGGCCGCGCAGGTATTGCTCGTCGTAGGCGTAGCGATCGGTGTCGGGGGTGGACAGCGTGACGCCGAGCGCCCGGCCGCGCGGGATGATGGAGATCTTCCTGACCGGGTCGGCGCCCGGCTGGAGCATCCCGAGCAGCGCGTGGCCGGCCTCGTGGAAGGCGGTCCTGGTGCGCTCCTCCTCCGGCATCACGATGCTGCGGGCCGCGCCGAGCTGGAGCTTCTCCAGCGCGTCGGCGAAGTCGGCCATCGCGACCTTGTCCTTGCCGCGCTTGGCGGCGAGCAGGGCGGCCTCGTTGACCAGGTTGGCCAGGTCGGCGCCGGTCATGCCGGGGGTGGTCTTGGCGAGCTGGTCGAGGCTGATGCCGTCGTCGAGGGGCACGCCGCGCGAGTGCACGGCCAGGATCGCGGTGCGCCCGGCCGCGTCGGGCAGGCCCACCTGGACCGTACGGTCGAAGCGGCCCGGCCGCAGCAGCGCGGGGTCGAGGATCTCGGGCCGGTTCGTGGCCCCGATGACGATCACGCCCTCGGCGCCGGAGAAGCCGTCCATCTCGGTGAGGATCTGGTTGAGCGTCTGCTCGCGCTCGTCGTGCCCGCCGATGCCGCCCGCGCCGCCGCGGGCCCGGCCGATGGCGTCGATCTCGTCGATGAACACGATCGAGGGCGCCACCTTGCGCGCCTCCTCGAACAGGTCGCGGACGCGCGAGGCGCCCACGCCCACGATCATCTCGATGAACTCGGAGGCGCTGGCCGAGAAGTAGGGCACCTTGGCCTCGCCCGCGACCGCCCTGGCCAGCAGCGTCTTACCGGTGCCGGGAGGGCCGGCGAGCAGCACGCCCTTGGGCAGCTTCGCGCCCAGCCTGCGGTATTTGTCGGGGTCCTTCAGGTAGTCGACGATCTCGACGAGCTCGTTCTCGACCTCGTCGATGCCCGCGACGTCCTCGAACGTGACCCGCACCTGCCCGGCCTCGACCGGCTTGGCCGCCTTGGACTTGCCGAGCCCGCCCAGGCCGCCGCCCATCATGCTGGCGCCGCGGCGCATGATCCAGATCCACAGACCGGCCAGCAGCAGCACGGGCAGCAGCGACAGCAGCAGGTTGGAGAAGAAGCCGCGGGTGATGGGCTGCGAGGTGATCTCGACCTGCCCGGTGGCGAGCTGCTGGTCGAGCTGGTCGGTGTTGGCGAAGGCCGGGATCTCGGTCGCGAACTTGCTGTAGGACTCACCGCTCTCGGGGTTCTTCGCCGCCGATCGCAGGTCGCCCTCGACCGACAGGCCCTGGGCGTAGATGTCCTTGACGTTCTTGGAGTTCACCTGCTTGGTGAACTCGGTGTACGAGATCGTCTCGACCGATCCGCTGTCGACGAACGACGACACGACGAAGAAGGCCGCGTACACGACGAGCAGGGTGACGACGAAGCGCCACCAATTGATCTTGGGACGGCCGCCGGACGTGCCGGGCAGGCCCTCCGAGCGCCAGGGCGGCTTGCCCTTGCCCTTGTCCGGTGCCTGGGGCGGTCCAGAGCGTTCCACGGCGTCACTCCCCCACATCGCCGCAATCATGATCTTTCTAGCCTAGAACACGCACCCCTGAGGCCACGCGGCCGATGTCGCGCCACTGCTTGCGCTGCGAGTCAGGCACTGTGACGAACGCCAACCCGGGCTTGCTCATTCCCCCGTCCATGATCACGACGGCCGCGCGGGACGTGTGCTTCCCGTAGGTGACGCGGTAGACGAGCATCCAGCCGCGTTTGACCGGCTGGGAGGCCAGCCAGGTGATCCGGGAGCCCTTGGGGTGGTGGTTGAGCGTCCAGCGGGCGGCCAGCAGCGCCGTGTCGCGGGGGGACTTCTGCTTCAGTATGGGCAGCGGGCAGGTGACGAAGATCCCCCGCAGGGTGGTGTCGCGCTGCCTGGGGAGCACCTGCTTGGTGGTGAACGGCGCCGCCCCGTACGCCTTCCACGGCCGCGACAGCCTCGGCACGGCCAGGCCGCTCCGCCTGTCCTTGATGATCTGCTTGGCCGGGGAGCGCAGGGCCATCCGCTTGAGGCCGCGGGTGAGCCTGGGGACGCGCGGGTCGGCGTACAGGGCCTCCATCGCCGTGTAGCCGGGGGCGAGCGACGGGCTGGGAGAGGGCGTCGCCGTCTCCACGAGGCCCGAGGAGGGCGGCGCGGTCTCCGTGAGGGCGGGCGACGGTGCGGGGCCGGACGAGGGCGGAGGGGCCGGCGGCGCGGTAACCGGCCCCGCCACCACCTCGTCCGGCTCCGACGGGAGCGCCACGGCCAGCGCCACGGCCACGGCCACGACGGCGGCGACCACGGCCAGCCCCCGATACACCACCCGCATCCGTATGTCGCCGATGCGGGAGCGTTTGGGCGGAGAAGCAGGGATCCCAGGCCTGGACGCGGTTCTCACTCCGGAACCCTTGATCTCTTCATCCCCATGGAGCACGACGGGAGCGTACGACATATCCCGCCATTGCGCTCAAGAAGCGACCGAAGTGCAATCATGGCTTCCGTGGAACAGGTTGAGCTGCGATTCGACCACGCCTCGCAAGCGTCTCAAACGCACACGAACCTCTCGGCGATCCGGCAGAGCGCCACCGGCCTCTGGGTGGCCGGCGACGAGACCGCGACCTTCGAGCACCTGACGTGGACGGGCGACCACTACGGCGCCCAGCGCACGTTCCGGCTGACCGACTACGTCAACCTCCCGGCGGGCCCCGAGGACGAGGCCGACATCGAAGGGCTGGCCCGCGCCGACGGCCACCTCTGGCTGGTCGGCTCGCACAGCCTCAAGCGCAGGCGCGGCAAGGCCAAGGACCCCGACAAGGCCGCGGACCGCCTGGCCACGGTGATCAGGGAGGAGAACCGCTACATCCTGGTACGCCTGCCGCTCGGCGACGCGGAGCTCCCCGGCCCCGGCGCGATCATGTCCGGCGGCCACAACCTGACCGCGCACCTGCGCGAGGACCGGCACCTCGCGCCGTTCCTGGCGCTGCCGGGCAAGGACAACGGGTTCGACGTCGAGGGCATCGCCGTCGTGTCCGACCGCGTCTACATCGGCCTGCGCGGTCCTGTGCTGCGGGGCTGGGCGATCGTGCTGGAGCTGCGGCTCGAGGAGAGCGGCAGGGGCCGGCTGCGCGTCCGCGACCTGCGCAAGCACTTCCTCCACCTGCGCGGTCTCGGCGTACGCGACCTGTGCCCCGACGGCGACTCGCTGCTCGTCCTGGCCGGCCCGACCATGGACCTCGACGGTCCGGTACGCGTCCTGCGCTGGCGCCCGGGCAAGAAACGGACCGTCTTCGCCGAGGACGAGCTGGAGATCGTGCGCGAGCTGCCCTACGGCGAGGGCTGCGACCATCCGGAGGGACTGGTACGGCTGTCGGACGGCCGGCTCATGGTCGTGTACGACAGCCCGTCGCCCGCCCGGATCACCCCGGCGGGCGGCGTGCTCGCCGACGTGTTCACCGTCTAGGAAACGGGCTATCGCTCGAAGACGCGCCCGCGCAACCAGGGCGCGTCCGCGACGAACGTGCACGAGCCCGGCTCGATCTCGGTGAAGCCCGCGTCGCGCACCACGGGCAGCCCGGCGGCCACCTTGGCGTCGAAGTCGTCTCGCGCGCCGGCCGTGCGCACGGCCACCGCCAGGCCGCGCTCGCGCCAGGCCGCCCGCTCGCCGTCGTCGCTGGCCCACCAGGCGAGCTGAGCGGCGTGCCCGGCCTGGGCCATGGCCTTGCCCGCGGACATCTCCAGCGACGGGTTGGCCCACAGGATCGGCGGCGGGGCGGGAGGGAGGGCGGCGGTGTCGGCCAGCTCGGTGCCGCCCACCTGCAGCCGTCGCAGGTCGCGGGGCCAGCCGTCGAGCGGCACGGGCGGGTGCACGCGCACCTCGGCCGTGCGGTGCTCGACCGTGCGGCCGGGCAGCGCGACGGCCCTGCGCCACTCGGCGCCCCTGGCCCGGCGCACGACCTTGCGGATCTTGCCGGTGGACTGCCAGGCGCTCAGCTCCTCGGCCCACTCGCCGGGGTCGGCGAGCAGGCTCAGCACGGCCGTCGCGGCCGCCTCCAGCGCGTCGGTGCGTTCGGGGGGCGCGGCCTTCTCGATCCGGACCACCAGCGGCAGGACATAGAGCTCGGAGTCGTTCATCGCCTTCTAGCATGCCCGATGGCCAGCGACATGCCGGCGGCGACGAGGCAGAGGGCTCCGGCGGCGTACCAGGCGAGGTCGTAGGCGCCCAGGTGGTCGCGGGTGAGGCCGGCGCCGACGGCGGCGATCGCGGCGCCGACCTGGTGCGAGCCGAACACCCAGCCGAACACCACGGCGCCGTCGGCCCCGTAGATCCGGCGGCACAGGGCCACCGTGGGCGGCACGGTCGCCACCCAGTCCAGGCCGTAGAAGATGATGAAGATCAGCATGCTGGGCTCGGTCGTGGCCGCGAACAGGCTGGGCAGCACCATCAGCGACAGCCCGCGCAGGCCGTAGTAGACGCCGAGCAGCACCTTGGGGTCGATCTTGTCGCTGAGCCAGCCGGAGGCGATGGTGCCGGCGATGTCGAAGATCCCGATGACCGCCAGCAGCCCGGCGGCGACCGGCTCGGCCATGCCGTGGTCGTGCGCGGCCGGGATGAAGTGGGTGCCGACCAGGCCGTTCGTACTGGCCCCGCAGATCGCGAAGCCGCCCGCGAGCAGCCAGAACGGCCGCGTCCTGGCCGCCGCGGCGAGCACGGTGAGGGCCCTGACGGCCGCGTTCACCCTGCTCGGCTCGGTACGCACCGCGCCCGGCTCCGCGCCGAGCGCCGTCGTGCCCACGTCCTCGGGGCGGTCGCGCAGTAGCCACCACACGAACGGCACCACGGCCAGCGCCGCCACGGCCACGGTCAGAGAGGCGAAGCGCCACCCCGGGCCCTCGGCGAGCTGTGCCAGCACGGGCAGGAAGATGAGCTGCCCGGTGGCGCCGCCCGCGGTGAGCACGCCGGTGACGAGCCCGCGGTGGCGGACGAACCAGCGGTCCACCACGGTCGCGGCGAACACCAGCGCCATCGACCCCGTCCCGAGCCCCACCAGCACGCCCCAGAACAGCAGCAGTTGCCAGCTCGCCGTCATCAGCATGGTCAGCCCGCTGCCCGCGGCGATGAGCAGCAGGGCGAGGGCGACCACGCGCCGCATGCCGAAGCGGTCCATGAGGGCGGCGGCGAAGGGGGCGGTGAGGCCGTAGAGCACCAGGTTGATCGAGACGGCCAGCGAGATCGTGCCCGCCGACCAGCCGAACTCCTCCCGCAGCGGGGTGATCAGCACGCCGGGGGTGGCGCGGAAGCCCGCCGCGCCCAGGATCGCGACGAAGGCCACGGCCGCGACGAACCAGGCGCGATGCAGCCGTCGGCGGGTGGGGGCGGTGGTGCTCAGCGTCATGCGCCAATCCTGCTTTATCCCCTTACAAGGTCACGAGTGGCCGGATAGCCAATATGTGAAAGAATCCGGCCATGGCCCATCGGATCGCGGTCGTCGTGCTCGACCACTTCGCCCCGCTCGACCTCGGGGTGCCCGGCCAGGTGTTCTGGACGGCGGAGACGCCGTCGGGCGAGAAACTGTACGAGGTGGTGACCTGCTCGGAAGGGCGCAGGCCCGTGCGCTGCTCGGCGGGTTACAGCGTGCTGCCCGACCACGACCTCGACGTGCTCGACACGGCCGACACGGTGCTGGTGCCCGGCATCCACGCGGGCCGGGCGCTGAAGGACGGCACGCTCTCCGACCGGCTGCGCGAAGCGCTCCAGGACAGGCCGCGCACGATGTCGATCTGCACGGGCTCGTTCGTGCTGGCGGCGGCGGGCCTGCTCGACGACCGCCCGGCCACCACGCACTGGCGTGAGGCGGCCCGCTTCGCCACGCTGTTCCCGCAGGTCAAGCTGGATCCCGACGTGCTGTTCGTGGACGACGGCGACGTGCTCACCTCGGCCGGAGTGGCGGCGGGCATGGACCTGTGCCTGCACGTGATCCGGCGCGACCACGGCAGCGAGGTGGCCAACCGGGCGGCACGGCGCTGCGTCATGCCGCCGTGGCGCGAGGGCGGCCAGGCCCAGTACATCGACCGCCCCCTCCCGTACGGTGGCGGCGGGGGCACGGCGGCCACCCGCGACTGGATGCTCACCCACCTCGACGCCCCGCTCGACCTGACCGCGCTGGCCGGGCACGCGAGGATGAGCGTGCGCACGTTCACCAGGCGCTTCCGGGAGGAGACCGGCGTGAGCCCGGCCAAGTGGCTGACCGGGCAGCGGGTGCAGCACGCCAGGCGCCTGCTGGAGACGACGGAGCTCGGCGTGGAGGAGGTGGCCAGGCGGGCGGGCTTCGGCACGGCGGTCTCGCTGCGCCAGCACCTGCACGCGGCCGTCGGGGTGTCGCCGCTCGCCTACCGGCACACCTTCCGCCGCACCTGATCGGCCGCTCGTCGCATGACTTGCGGCATCGGTCCCTTTCCTGGCCTAGACTCCGCTCTAAAAGATCAAGGAAAGGGTCGTGACATGACGGAGGCGGACCGCGTACCCGCCGGGGTCAACCCGAACGTGCCCAGCGTCGCCCGCATGTACGACTACTACCTCGGCGGCCGGGACAACTTCGCGGCGGATCGCGAGGCGGCCGAGAAGATGATCGAGATCGGCCGGCGGATGGGCAACGACGCGCGCCAGATCGCCCTGGCCAACCGCGGTTTCCTGGGCCGGGCCGTACGCATGCTCGCCGAGGCGGGCGTGCGCCAGTTCGTGGACATCGGCGCCGGGCTGCCCACACAGGACAACGTGCACCAGGTGGCCAGGCGGCACGCGCCCGGCTCACGCGTCGTCTACGTGGACAACGACCCGATCGTGCTCACCCACGCCCGCGCCCTGCTGGCCCGGGAGCGGGACGTCATCGCGATGGAGGGCGACCTGCGCGACCCCGACGCGATCCTGGACGACCCGCGCGTCACCGCGCACCTCGACCTCAGCCGGCCGTACGCGGTCCTGCTGGTGGCGGTGCTGCACTTCATCCCCGACGACGCCGAGGCCGCCCGCATCACCGCCCGCGTCCGCGAGCGCCTGCGCCCCGGCGGCCACCTGGTGCTCTCCCACCTGTACGCCGGCGACGCCGCCGACGACGTGACCCACGCCGGCCAGCGGGTCTACTCCGGCACCACCTCCGGTGGCCTGGCCCGGCGCGACTACGACCAGATCGCCTCCTTCCTCGACGGCCTCGAACTGCTCGGCCCCGGCGTCGTGCCGGTCGCGGACTGGACCCCCGACGCCTCCCCCGACGGCAAGTACGACCTGATCAGGTCGGGCATCCTCGCCGGCGTCGGCCGCGCGCCGAATTCTCACGGGTAAAGGACTCCCAGGCGTTAGATTGGGAGGATGCCCTCCTCCCTGACCTTGGAATTCGCCGGCACGATCAGGGCCGATCGGTCCGGGCCGATCGACACCCTGGCCGACGCCGACGGCCTGACGCGCTGGGCCCGCGAGCACGCGGCCGCGCTGGGCACCGGTCCGGGTTTCACGGCCTCGGAGGACCTGTGGCGCCAGACGGTACGCCTGCGCCAGGCCGTACGCGCCCTGCTCGCCGAGGCCGTGGCCCCGGAGCCGCCGAGCCGGGCCGACGCGGCCGGCCTGCCCGGCTTCGCGCCGTCGCTGGCCCTGGTCAACGCCACGGCCCTGGCGGCCCCCACGGCCCCGCAGCTCTCCTGGGACGGCACACCCGTCCTCGTCACCGTGCCCGCCCTCGAAACGGACGAGTCCGTACGACTGCGCGCCCGGCTCGCCACGGCGGCCGTCGAGTTCCTCGCGGGCCCGGACCTGGCCCTGCTGCGCACCTGCCAGGCCCCGCGCTGCGTGCTCTATTTCGTCAAGGAACACCCGCGCCAGGAGTGGTGCTCGACCGCCTGCGGCAACCGCGCGCGGGCCGCCAGGCACTACCAGGAGCACAAGAAATGACCACCATCTAACGCCAAGAGAACTGGTTTGCCGTTATAGTCTTTTCTAACGGCAAACCAGTCATGCAAGCGTTAGAGGAGAGCAGGATGTCCTTCCGGACCGGACACGTCGGGCTCAACGTCACCGATCTCGACATCTCCAAGGAGTTCTACGAGCGCGTCTTCGGGTTCACGGTGGCGGGCGAGTCACGGGAGGACGGGCGGCACTACGCGTTCCTGACGCAGGACGGCACGCTGATGCTGACGCTGTGGCAGCAGAGCGAGGGCCGCTTCCCCGGCGGCCTGCCGGGATTGCACCACCTGTCGTTCCAGGTGGCCGACCTGGAGGCGGTGCGACGGGCGGAGGCGGTGATCAGGGAGCTCGGCGCGACCCTGCACCACGACGGCGTCGTACCGCATCGTGAGGGCGCCTCGTCGGGCGGCGTGTTCTTCGAGGACCCCGACGGCATCCGGCTGGAGATCTTCGCCCCGGACGCCGCCGGCGACCGGCCCGCGCCCACCTCGGGCGCGCCGACCTGCGGGTTCTTCTAAATGCGACGGCATCCGGGAGAGGTCGCCGTGCAGCGGCGGCTGGGCGTCCGCCAGGAGGACCACGGCAGCTCCCGCACCCGGCCGGAGATCCCCGAGGTGGCGGCCGGGTTCCTGCGCGCGCAGCGCATGATCGTCGCGGGCGCCGCCGACGACCACGGGCGCCTCTGGGCGGGCGTGCTCACCGGCGCCCCGGGCTTCGCCGACCCGGAGGACGACCGCACGATCGTGCTGCACGCTCTGCCCGCCCCCGCCGATCCGCTGCACGGGCTGTTCGAGCGGGAGCGGGATCTCGCCCTGCTGGCCATCGAGCCGCACACGCGCCGCCGGATGCGCGTGAACGGCACCGCCACCCGGGCCGGGGACGCGCTGGTGGTCTGGACGGAGCAGGT
Organism: Nonomuraea sp. NPDC050643; assembly: GCF_040654715.1. Lineage (NCBI taxonomy): Bacteria > Bacillati > Actinomycetota > Actinomycetes > Streptosporangiales > Streptosporangiaceae > Nonomuraea > Nonomuraea sp. NPDC050643. The sequence goes on from NZ_JBFAIM010000031.1 coordinate 20,170, forward strand.
CTACTCCAACTGCCCCAAGTACATCCAGACCCGCGAACCCACCTCCGCCCCCGGCACGCCCACCGGCCTCGGACGTGGCGCCGCGCTGACGGAGCGGCACCGGGAGTGGATCGGCGCGGCGGACACGTTCTTCATCGCCACACGCGCCGAGGGCCACGGTGCCGACGTGTCGCACCGGGGCGGCAACCCCGGCTTCGTCCGGGTCACCGGCCCGCGCTCGCTGGAGTGGCCCGACTACGAGGGCAACGCGATGTACATGACGCTGGGCAACCTGGAGCTGGACCCGGCGGCCGGGCTGCTGTTCGTGGACTGGGAACGCGGCCAGACCCTGCAGCTCACCGGCCGGGCCCGGGTGGAGTGGGGCGCCGGGCGCATGGTGCGGTTCGAGCTGGAGGAGTACGCGCACCTCGCCGGCACCGTCCCCGCCGGCTGGACGGCCCCCGGCTTCCACCGCTTCAATCCGCCCGTGTAGCGACTCAACCGGCGGACGGGCCGGCGTGTCCTTGGGGGGCGGAGGTGGGAGTGAACGATCCAACATTCGAGACCTTCGTCTCGCAGCGTCTGCCGGCGCTGTACCGATACGCCATGGTCCTGACCCAGAACCGGCACGACGCCGAGGACCTGGTGCAGGAGGCGCTCACCCGCACCGGCCTGCGCTGGGCCGGGGTCAAGAACAAGGCCGACCCCGAGGGGTACGTCCGCACCGCCATGATCCGCATCATGGCCAACCGCTGGCGGCGGCCGAAACGCGAGGTGAGCGTCGCGGCGCCCCCTGAACCGGCGGCGCAGGACCTCGGCCTGGAGCGCCTGCTGGACGACGCCGGCGTGCGCTCCAGGATCGCCGAGCTGCCACCGCGCACGCGGGCCGTCCTGGTGCTGCGTTACGTCGAGGAGCGCAGCGACGAGGAGATCGCCCGGCTGCTGGGCTGCAGCCGCGGAAGCGTCAAGAGCCAGGCGTCGCGGGGGCTCGCCCGGCTGCGTGAGGCCGTCACGAACGCGGAGGTTGAGCATGGATGACCTGGAGCACCGCCTGTCCACGCTGCTGAGCGAGCCGCAGGAGGGCGACCCGCCGCCCGGCCTGGCCGGCCGGATCCACCGGTCGGTGGCCGTCCGGCGCAGGAACCGCCGGACGGCATGGCTGGGCCTGGCGGCCTGCGCGACCGCGGTGACGGTGGGGGTGGCGGTGGGGGTGCCGCTCGGCCTGGGCGGCCGTGACGCCGCCACGACGGCCGACCTCAAGCCCGACCCGGCCGTAGTCACCCTGACGGCGACCTCGGACCCGAGCCCTCACCGGCCGACGGCGATGCCCGAACCCACGAGGACGGTGACGGTCACCCCGGCTGAGACGGGCGGCTCGCCCACCGAGAGGATGCTGCGGAGCCTCAACGCCCTCACCGGTGTCACGACCATCGCCGGCCGCACGTCGTCGGGCGAGAGGTTCACCCCGGCCGCGCTGGGCGCCGACGGCACGGTCCTCGGCACCACGGCCGACGGCGCGGTGGCGGAGGTCTCGGCCGGCGGCGGGACCCCTCAGCCGCTGGACGTCACGGCCGGCTCCGGCCTGGGCGTGGACGCGGGGTTCCGCACGTGGACGGAGGACGGGGAGCAGCGGTGCCGTACGACGGACGGGGCCACGCACACGGTCAGCCCGCAGGGGGCCGATCCCCAGGCGCCCGTGTGGGTGGACGGCGGTGTGATCGTGGGCAGCGACGTCATGCGGCAGCCGTACGTGGCCCAGGGCTGCGCGGGGCCCGGCCGGGTCGTCACGGACGGGCAACCGGCGGCCGGGCGGGCGGTGGCGCTGGCCTACCCGTACCTGTTCACCGCGGAGCGGGCCAACGCCGGGAGGCTGCGCCTGGTGGACGTGCGCACGGGGGCGATCGCGGCCGAGCACCCGCTGCCCGAAGGGGTACGCCGCCAGCTCATCGGCGACCCCGACCAGAAGTGGTACGCCGGCGCGTCCGGCACGTGGTTCGCCTGGGTGGCCGACGGGGTGCTGCGTACCGTGGCGCGCGACTCCTGGCGGCCGGCGAGCACACGGGCCGGCATGCCCGCGCCGAGGAAGGGCGAAGCGGCGCGGCTCACCGTGGGCGACAGGTTCGTGGCCTACACCACGGGAACCCTGTCGATCGTGCACGACCCGGTCACGGGCACGACGTTCAAGAGCCCCGGCGTCGTGCTCGCCAAGGGAGACCGGCTGCTGTGGCGGCAGGGCGGGCACTACCGGCTGGCCACGCTCACCGGGTGAGGCGCTTGTCGAACCAGTGATGCGCGTACGGCTCGTCGTTGAAGGCCGCCACCTCCCGGTAGCCGGCGGCGCGGTAGAGGGCGATGGCCTCGGTGAGCGCCCGGTTGGTCTCCAGCCGGAGCGTGCGCACGCCGCCGTCCGCGGCCCGCGCCTCGGCCTCGGCGAGCAGCCGGCGCCCGAGCCCCAGCCCGCGGACGGCGGGATCGACCCACATGCGCTTGATCTCCGCCGTCGCGGCCTCGGGGTGCAGCTTGAGCGCCACGCACCCCACGGGCTCGGCGTGCAGCGTGGCGACCAGCAACCTCCCGGCCGGCGGCCGCAGCTCCTGGTCGCCGGCCGGGAGGCTGCGCGCCGGATCGAAGCCGCCGTCGAAGCGGCGGGCCAGCTCGCCGACGTATGCCTGGAGGCAGTGCCGGGCGCTGGGGTGGCGCGGGTCGAGCACGTCGATGCGCACCATGGAGGCCAGCAGCAGCCGCTCGACCTCGGTCATGGCGCTCACCAGGCGGTCGCGCTGGGGGCCGGAGAGCGGTTCGAGGATCGAGGCCGCCGCCTCGTCGGAGCGGCGGTCGAGCTCCGCGCGCTCGGCGAGCCCGGCCGGGGTGAGCCGGGCCGTGCGGACCCGGCCGTCGGGGCCGTCGCCGTCGACGACGACCAGCCCGTCGGCCTCCAGCGAGCGCAGCAGCCTGCTCAGGTAGCCGGAGTCGAGGTCGAGCCGGGCCCGCAGCGCGCGCACCTCGCTGCCCGCCGCGCCGATCTCCCAGAGCACCCGCGCCTGCCCGAGAGGCCGGTCCCTGGCCAGGAACCTGTCGTCGAGCGCCCCGATCCGCTGGGTCACGGTCCGCTGGAAGCGGCGTACGTGACCGATCGCCGTGCCGTCCATTCTCTGACTTTAGTCAGACAATGGACGGCACGGAAGGGCCGTCACATCAGCGGGTCCGCGAGCGGGACCGTGCTGTAGTCCTCGCCGGCGACGGGACGGATGTCCTCCCAGTGCACCCAGCGCGCGCTCCCCTCGCGCGCCGGCCAGAGCAGATAGCCCCACCGCGCCCCACGGGCGTCATCGCCCCAGGCCAGCAGGTAGCGGGCCGCGCCACCGGGATCGACCGGGGCGTGCTCGACGATCGGCGGCCTCCAGAGCTCGGGCAGTTCCTCAGGCTTGAGATCCATGTCTCCATTATACGAACTGACGTTCGACATCTCCAGCCGACACGCCGAACGCAAAAAAGCCACCCCCGAAGAACGAGAGCGGCTTTGCGATGCTGTGGAGCTATGGGGATTCGAACCCCAGACCTCCTCCATGCCATGGAGGCGCGCTACCAACTGCGCCATAGCCCCTTGTTGCGTGTACGAGTGTAGCCGACTTCCAGGACCCCTACGCACACGTTAAATCCGTCCCACCGGGCGTCAAAGCATTCGCGCAGGTGGCGCCTCAGCCGAAGAGGGTGCGCAGGATGGGCCCGGTGTGCGTCCACAGCAGCGCTCCGCCCACGCCCGGCACGAGGTGCCGGCGCGCCCCGGGGATGCGCCGGCACCTCGTGCCGCACCCCGCAGGCCCCTGCGCGAAAGCCTCTTCCATGGCCCGCCGATATGCGCGCGAGAATTCCGGCTGCTCGTAAATGACGCGATCGGCATAAGGGCTGCCGGCCACGATCGCCATCCGCCGCGCTATCGAGGCGCACGCCAGCGCGAACGGCGCCCCCGGCGCCGAACCCCAGCCACCGGCTCGTGCCCGCCCCCGGGCAGAGCACGACCGGTGTCCCCGTGGGAGACCCCCACTCGGCCCAGCCGAGCGACCGGCCGCCGGGTCTCTCCGAGGCGAGCGGGGGGTTCGATCTCGATGGTCATACCGGCACCCTGCCAGAACGGTCAGCCCACCGACTTGGCCTGCTCGATGAGCTTGGCCAGCTCGGTGACCATGGGATCCTCCGCCGCGTTGACCAGCCGGTCGGCTTGCTCCCGCAACTGGGGCAGGTCCATGCCGAACGCCTGCCGGTCCCGCATGTAGAGCGCGAACGCGGCCACCACCACGTCCACCTGGAGCCGGACCGGCGCCTTTCCCCACATCGTGGGGGCCAGCTCGCCGGCGGTCAGCGACTTGCTCGCCTCGGACGCGCTCCTGGTGTCGGGGTCCTGCCAGCGCACGGTGGCCTGGGCGAGCTGGCCGGTGGCGCCGGGCTTGAGCTTGATGGCGTACAGGGCGGTCACGGAGTGGCCGGGGCCGATCTCCCCGCCGTCCTTGCTGTCGTCGCGGAACTCCTCGGTGGTCAGGGCGCGGTTCTCGTACCCGATGAGCTGGTAGCTCTCCACGACCGACGGGTTGAAGACGACCTGTGCCTTGGCGTCGCGGGCGCGCAGTTCGATGGTGGCGGGAAGCTGGGTGGTGAAGATCTTGGCGGCCTCCTCCTCGGTGCTGACGTACACGGCCATGCCGTCGCCGTTGTCGGCGAGCTGCTCCATCAGCTCGTCGCCGTAGTCGCGGCCGACGCCCACCGTGAGCAGCGTGACCTGCCGGCCCGCGTACTCCTTGGCCTGGGCGAGGATGGCCTGCCACTCGGTGTTGCCCTGGTTGGCCAGGCCGTCGGAGAGCAGGATGACCCGGTTCGTGGCGGCGGCGCGGAACGCCTTCGACGCCTCCTGGTAGCCGGTGACCAGCCCGGCCTCGAGGTTCGTGCCGCCGTCGATCGACAGGCGGCCCACCGCCTCGCGCAGCTCCTCCCTGGCGGTCAGCGGGGTCATCGAGGCCAGCACCGTGGCCTCGTCGCTGAAGGCCACGATCGAGACCTGGTCGCCGGGCGCGAGCTGGTCGAGCAGCGTCAGCAGGGCCGACCTGACCAGGTCGAGCCTGCCGGGCTCGGCCATCGAGCCGGACACGTCCACCACGAACGTCAGGTTGGCCGGGCGCCGCGCGGCCGCCTCCGACGCACGCGTCTGCAGGCCCACGCGCAGGACGGCCTCGTCGCGCGAGGACATGCGCGCGCCGTCCACGTGCACGGTGAACCCGTCGTCGGCCGGCTGCGCGTAGTCCTGCCTGAAGGCGTTGACCCACTCCTCGGGACGGATCTCGGCGGGCGCGGGCCAGCGGCCCTCCTGAAGGGTACGGCGGGCGTAGCCGTACGAGGCGGTGTCCACGTCCAGGGCGAACGTGGAGATCTGGGCCGTGGTCGTGTCCTTCTCGCTGTCCTTGGCGCTGTCCTTGGCGCTGCCTTCCTCGGCGTCGACTTGCTTCTCGGACGACTCCTGGGGGATCACCGGTTGCTGGTTGTTGCCCGCCGCGGGCGCCCGCTCACCGCTCGTCGCGCTGGGACCGCCGCCACACGCGGCGAGGCCCAGCAACGCGGCAAGCCCGACGCCGACCACCAAAGGGCGAAATCTCATCTCAACCACCTCCGAGTCGTACGACGAAAATGCCTCGGAGATGGCCGGGCCGGTGACGCAAGCGAGCGCAAACCGCGATCGAGACGTGATCATTTGTGGCAATTGAGGTATTTGAGGGAGGCGCATTTTCGTCAATCCCCCGAAAAAGAAGTCGATCTGTTATCGACGTTGCCTTTCCCTGGCCGGGACCTCGTCCAGTGCCGCGCTCTCCACGCGAATCCGGACGGTGAGCAGCACCGCGTTCAGCGCCGTGAACACCAGGGCGGTCAGCCAGGCGGTGTGCACGAGCGGCAGCGCGAGCCCCTCCACGACGACGGCCACGTAGTTGGGATGCCGAACCCACCGGTACGGCCCCCGGTCCACCAGCGGCATTCCCGGCACCACGACGACGCGCGTGTTCCACTGCCGCCCCAGCGTGCCGATGCACCACCAGCGCAGCCCCTGGGCCAGCACGACGGCGGCGAGCATGGGCCAGCCGAGCGCGGGGATGAAGGGCCGGCCGAGCAGCCACACCTCGGTGGGCGCCGCGATCAGCAGCGCCACGTGGGCCAGGACGATGAAGGGGTAGTGGCCGGCGCCGTGCTCGACGCCGCCCCTGGACCGGGCCCAGGCGAGGTTGCGGCGGGCCACCACCAGCTCGGCCAGCCGCTCCAGCACGACCAGGCCGATCAGGACCGTGTACGCGATCACCAGTGCAGCAGGAGCAGCTCGGCGGAGAAGCCCGGCCCCAGGGCCATGAGCAGCGCGGGGGCGCCGGCCCGGCCGCGGGTCTCCTGCAGGACGTGCAGGACCGAGACCGACGACAGGTTGCCGTACTCCCGCAGCGAACGCCAGGTCACCTCCAGCGCCCGGGGATTCAGGCCCAGGGTCTCCACGATCTTGTCGATGACCTTCGGCCCTCCGGGATGGCAGATCCAGGTGGCGACCTGGTCGGGGGTCAGGCCGTAGTCCGCCAGGAACGCCCTGATGTCGGCGCCCAGCACCTGCTCCACGAAGGCCGTCAGGTCCGCGTCCAGCACGATGCGGAAGCCGTGGTCGCCCACCTCCCAGCCCATGAGGTGCTCGGTGCCGGGGTACAGGCGGCTGCGGGTGGCGACGACCTCGGGGCCGCGCCCCCGCCCGGTCGCGACGACGGCCGCCGCACCGTCGCCGAACAGGCCGCTGGCCACCAGGTTCGCGATCGAGGTGTCGTCGCGCTGGATGGTCAGCGAGCACAACTCGACGCACACCAGCGCCGCGACGTGGTCGGGCCAGCCGCGCAGGTAGTCGTACAGACGTGAGAGGCCGGCCGCGCCCGCCGCGCAGCCCAGGCCGAACACCGGCACCCGTTTCACGTCGGGACGCAGCCCCATCCGCTGGGCCAGGCGCGCGTCGATCGAGGGCGTGGCCACGCCGGTGGTCGAGCAGAACAGCAGGTGATCGACCTTCTCGGGACGCACTCCGGCCTTGTCCAGCGCGCCGCGCAGCGCCTGCTCGCCCAGGTCGAGCGCGATCTCCGCGTACGTGGTGTTGGCCTTGGCGAAGGAGTCGAGCTTGGTGTAGTCGGCGAGCTGGAGGGCCAGGTTGCGGCCCTGTACGCCCGTGGCCGCGTGGAATCGCCTGAGCTGCTCCTCGTCGCAGTCGGTCAGCCGGGAGAACGCCTCGGTGATCTCCGCCTGCTCGTAGCGGTGATCGGGCAAAACGGTCTGCACTCCCGAAATATGCATATATCTCTCCTGCCGCTGAGAGGCCCCCGCTAACATGCGAACATGCTGCTGCCGTCCCCGACCAGGCCGCATCGGGTGGTCGCGCTGGCGTTCGACGGCATGGCGCCGTTCGAGCTCGGCTGCGTGGTGGAGTTCTTCGGCCTGCCCCGCCCGGAGCTCGACGTCCCCTGGTACGACCTCACGGTGTGCGCCGAGACGCTCGGCCCGCTCAGGGTGGTGGGCGGATTCACCCTCCAGGCGGCGCACGGGCTGGAGGCGCTGGCCGGGGCCGACACGGTGATCGTGCCCGGCGTGGCCGACGTGCGCGGGCCGGTCTCCGGCGCGCTCGTCTCGGCGCTGCGGCGGGCCCACGCGGGCGGCGCGCGGATGGTGTCGATCTGCTCGGGCGCGTTCGCCTTGGCGGCGGCCGGCCTGCTCGACGGCCGCCAGGCGACCACGCACTGGAAATACGCCGAGCTGCTCCAGGAACGCTTCCCCGCCGTCCAGGTCAACCCCTCGGTCCTGTACGTGGACGACGGCGACGTGCTGACCAGCGCCGGCAGCGCCGCCGGCCTCGACCTCCTGGTCCACCTGATCCGCAACGACCACGGCCCGAACGTGGCCAACGCCGTGGCCCGCCGCCTGGTCATCCCGCCGCACCGGGAGGGCGGCCAGGCCCAGTTCATCCAGGCCGCGGTCACGCCGGTCGAGGACGACGACATGGTGGCCAGGGCGATGGCGTGGGCCCTCGACCACCTGGCCGAGCCGATCACCGTGGCCGACCTGGCCGAGGTGGCGCACATGTCGGAGCGCTCGTTCATCAGGCACTTCAAGCGCCAGACCGGGACCAGCCCGCTGCGCTGGGTGATCTCGCAGCGGGTGGCCGCCAGCCTGCCGATGCTCGAGTCGACGGCGGCGCCGGTCGAGGAGATCGGGGCGGCGGTCGGGTTCGAGAGCCCGGTGACGTTCCGGCACCACTTCACGCGCGCGATGCGTACCTCGCCGTCGGCCTACCGCAAGGCGTTCAGCGCCTGAGCCGCCACAGGGAGGTCACCTCGGCGGCGCGGGCCGCGTGCAGCGGGTCGAGCGCGTCGTCGCGGCGGGGGTGCCGCGGCGCGACGTCGAGGCGGCCGGCCACGTTCAGCCCCGCCCGCCCGAACGCCTCCAGCAGCTCGGCGCGCGTGCGCAGCCCGAGGTGCTCGGCCAGGTCGGACAGGACGAGCCAGCCTTCCCCCGCCGGCTCGAGATGCTCGGCGAGCCCGTCGAGGAAGCCGCGGAGCATCCGCCCGCCCGGGTCGTAGACGGCGTGGTCGAGGGACGAGACCGGCTTGGCGGGCAGCCACGGCGGGTTGCAGACGACCAGCGGCGCGCGGCCCGGCGGGAACAGGTCGGTGCGCACGATCTCGACCTGGTCGGCCAGCCCCAGGCGGGCCATGTTGTCGCCGGCGCAGTCGACGGCGCGCTGGTCGAGGTCGGTGGCCACGACGTGGCGGACGCCGCGCCGGGCCAGCACGGCGGCCAGCACGCCGGTGCCGGTGCCGATGTCGAAGGCCAGCCGGTCGCCGGGCAGGGGCGCGCCGGCCACCAGGTCGACGTATTCGCCCCTGATCGGGGAGAACACGCCGTGGTGCGGGTGGACGCGGGCGCCCAGCGCCGGGACGGGCACGCCCTTCGTGCGCCATTCGTGCGCGCCGATCAGGCCGAGCAGCTCGCGGAGCTGGCCGACGCCGGGCGGGGCCCCGGGGCCGTAGACCTCGGCGCAGGCCGCGCGCACGTCGGGCGCGCGGCGCAACGGGATCACGTGGTCGTCCGCGTAGGGGATGAGCAGCATGCCGAGCGTGTGGGCGCGCTGGGCCTGGGCCTGGCGGTGACGGTGGAAACCGCCGCCGGGATCGGCCGGTTTGCAGCGGCGGCCCATCGCGCTGAGGAGCTGGCGGGCGTTGTGGAAGTCACCGCGCCACAGCAGCGCGGTGCCCTCGCAGGCCAGGCGGTAGGCGAGGGCCGCCGTCATCCGGTCGTCGGCGACCAGGACCCGCTCGGGCGGCGGCACGCCCTGCGCCGAGCGCCAGAGCGCCGACCGCTCTTCTCCTGCCTCGGTCCACCTGATCATCGCCACCGACCGTTTCACGGATCGCCCCCGCACGGCCACTTGTTTACGGGCACAGGCCCCTGACGACCCAGTTTACGGGCGTAAATCCATGATGAGACGATTCACGAGCTTAGCCTTCTGACGAGTCGGTTTACGGAAGCAGGCCCTTGACGAGCGCCCGCACCCCTTTGGCGTAGGTGTCCCGCGCGGTCAGCTCCTCCCACCGGCCGCCGATCTCGCCGGCCGTGTAGTGCCAGCCACGGGCAGCCGGTCAGGGCGTCGCGCATGGCCAGGGCGACGGTCAGCCCGGCCACGCCGTCCTGCTCGATCACCCGATGGGCGGCGAGCTCTTCACGCGCCGACGGGTTCCTGATGAGGTCGAGGTCTGAGGGCGTCGAGCATGAGCCGGAAGTGGCGGCGCCACCCCCCGGGGTCCGCCTCGGCCACCCGTGAGACGGCCATCATGAAGTACGCCAGATCGATCGGCCCGACGTCGCCCCGCAGCGCCCCGGCCCGTTGCGCCCGGTCCACGAGCCGTGCGACCAGCCCGTTGACCTCGGACCGCTCGTCCAGGTGCGACAGGCAGACCAGCTCGGTGAAGGCCCGGTCCCTGGCCTGGAGGTCGCACGTCTCCTCCAGGAAGCGCACCAGCCCCTCCCAGGCGTCCCCGGCCTCCAGGGACCGCCTCGCGAGCCCGGCCCAGGCGCTCACCTTCTCCTCCAGGAGCGTGTCGATCAGATCGCCGCGCTCGGGGAAGTGCCGGTAGAGCGTCCCGATCGCGACCCCCGCCCGTTTGGCCACCGCCTCGAGCGGCGCCTCGATGCCGCGTTCGGCCAGCACCTCCCTGGCCGCCGCCACGAGGGCGTCACGGTTGCGGCGGGCGTCACGGCGAAGCGGTCGGTCCATGCCGCCATTCTAGTGAAGTCGAGGGTGGGCCTCAGGTTCGTGCTAACCTGAGGACTACCCTCGACTTAAGGAGACCTGGCATGAGGATCGCCATCATCGGCGCGGGACCCGGCATCGGCCTGGCGGTGGCCCGCCGCTTCGGCAAGGAGGGCTTCGAGGTGTCCCTCGTGGCCAGGGACCAGGACCGCCTGACCGCCCTGGCGGAGCGGCTGACGGCCGAGGGCGTCCGGGCCGGCGCCCACGCCGCCGACCTGACCGACGAGACCTCCCTCACCCGGGCGCTCGACCGGATCGGCCCCGTGGACGTCCTGGTCTACAACGGCGCGGGCACGGCCAGGGCCCGCACCGCCGCGCTCGATGTGACCAGGCAGAGCGCCCAGGACGCCTTCGACGGCGCGGTGCTGGGGGCGATCACGGCGGTCGGCGCGGTTCTGCCGGCCATGCTGGAGCGCGGCTCGGGCGCCCTGCTGTTCACCTCGGGCATCTCCGCCGTCCACCCGCTGCCGTTCCTGGGCAACATCGGCATCGCGGCGGCGGGCCTGCGCAACTACGTCCTGTCCCTGGCCGAGGTCCTGGCCGGGCGTGGCGTGCACGTGGGCCACGTGCCCATCTCCGCCGCGGTGCTGCCCGGCTCCCCCGCCTCGCCGGAGGCCGTGGCGGAGACGCACTGGAGCCTGTACGCCGGGCGCGACCGTACCGAGGTGATCCTCGGCGATCTGGCCACCGTCCAGGCGGCGATCGGGGCGCTGTGACCGTACGGTGAGGGCATGACCTTCGCCGGCACCCCCCGCCCGCGCCCCCGCTGGTACCACGCACGCACCGACCTCGACGACTTCGCCATCGTCAGCTACCGCGTGGACGCCGACGCCCTGGCCCGGCACCTGCCCTGGGGCTTCGCCCCGATGAAGATGACCTTCGCCGACGGCCCCGGCGCCCTGGTCTCCGCCGTCGCGTTCAGGGACCGGGACTTCCACTTCCGCTTCCTGCCGCAGGTGGGCATCGACTGCGGTCAGATCAACTACCGGGCCTACGTCACCGCGCACGGGCGGCCGGGCGTCTGGTTCTTCGGCACCGCCCTCGACCATCCGGTCGTCGCGATCCCTCAATACGTGTGGGGCATGCCGTGGCGCCGCGCCCGCATCCGGATCGAGGCGGACTGGGACGCCGTCCCGGCAAGCTGGCATCTGGAGGCGGGCCCCGCCCACTGCACGGCGGCCGAGCTCCCAGAGCCGCTCGCCCTCCTCGACGGGTTCGCGGGCGAGCCCGACTGGCTGGAACGGCTCACCCACCCCACCCTGGGCTGGTACCGCCGCCGTGACGGGAGGGTGGGCACGTACAGCATCTGGCATCCGGTGATGCGCCCCCGCCACCTCACCGCCACGTCCGCCCGGTTCCCGGTCTTCGAACGCCTCGGACTGATCACCCCGGACACCTCGCCCCACTCGGTCCTGGCCCAGCCCAGCCTGCACTTCGACATCCACACCCCGCCGCACCGGTTCGTCCCGGGCAGGTGAGCGCCAAGACCGTTCAGGGGCGGGCGGCGGGGTTCGGCCCGACGTCCAGGGCCGCGTAGGCGTCGTGGACCCAGTCCGTCAGCGCGGGACGGGTCTCCGCCGGGTCGATGATGTCCTCCACCAGGAACGCCTCAGCGGTTCTGAACGGCGACCTGACCGCCTCCAGGCGTTCGGCGATCTCGGCCTTCAGCGCCGCCGCCTGCGGGCCCGCCTCCGCCAGCAGGCGTTTGAAGGCCACCTCCAGCCCGCCCTCGATCGGCAGTGAGCCCCAGTCGCCGGAGGGCCAGGCCACGCGCAGTCCGTAGCGGTCGTGGGGCCGGTGGGCGGCTCCGGCGACGCCGAAGACGCGGCGGATCAGGACCGAGGCCCACGGGACCGTCGACTGGTAGACGGCCGCCAGCGCGCGGGCCCCGCGCCGGATCGTGCCCGCCCGCTCGGCCGCCGTGCCGATGACGAAGCCGGGCTGGTCCACCAGGTGGACGACGGGGAGGTGGAACGTCTCGGCCAGGTCGATGAAGCGGGCCATCTTGTCGGAGCCCTGGGCCGTCATGCCGCCGCCGTAGACGCGGGGGTCGGAGGCCAGGACCGCCACCGGGCGCCCGTCGAGGCGGGCCAGGGCGGTGATCATGGAGGCGGCGAACCTGCGGCCCAGCTCCGTGACCGTGCCCGTGTCGAAGACCAGGTCCATGATCGCCCGCATGTCGTAGGGGCGGCGGCGGTCGCGGGGGACGAGGGCGCGCAGCTCGGGCGAGGTGCGGCCAGGGTCGTCGGCCGCGGCGGTGACCGGGGGCGGTTGCCAGGCGTTCTGGGGCAGGTAGGACAGCACCCGCCCGGTCAGCTCGAACGCCTCCCGCTCCGAGGCCGCCACCAGGTCCACCGTGCCGGCCGCCGAGACCGTACGCCAGCCGCCGAGCTCCTCCTTGCCCACGCTCTCCCCCATCCCGGCCGCCACCACCGCCGGGCCGGCGATGAAGACCTGGGACAGCTCCTTCACCATGATCGAGACGTGGGAGGTGACCAGGCGGGCCGCGCCGAGACCGGCGACCGGGCCGAGGGCCAGGGCGATCACCGGGATCCGGCCCAGGTTGGCCACCACCTGGTCCCAGCCGGGGTTGTACGGCACGTACGTGCGCCCGTACTCCTCCAACTGCTTGACGCTGCCCCCGCCGCCGGTGCCGTCGATCAGCCGGACGAGCGGCACCCGCATCTCGCCCGCCATGCGCTCGGCCAGGATCTGCTTGTCGTGGATGGCGGCGTCGGCCGCCCCACCGCGCACGGTGAAGTCGTCGCCCGCCACGACCACCCGGCGACCGGCCAGGCGGGCGCGGCCGATGATGACGTTGGAGGGCGTGAAGCCGTCCTCGCCGGTGCGGCCGGTGAGGCCGCCGACCTCCTGCCAGGTGTCGGTGAGGGCCGCGAGGCGTTCGCGGATGGTGAGGCGGCCGGTCGCGTGCTGGCGGGCGACCCGTTCCTCGCCTCCCATCTGCTCGGCCAGCTTCCTGCGGCGCTGCAGTTCGGCGAGTTCGGGGTCCCACACGACGCGCTCCCTCCGACGACGTACCGGCTGGTCGGTACGTTACTGGATCACGCCGGTCAGATCAGCACCCCCGGATTGAGCAGGCCCTGCGGATCGAGCGCCGCCTTGGCGGCCCTGAGCGCGAGGGCGAACGGGTCCGGCCGCTGCCGGTCGTAGAAGGGGCGGTGGTCGCGGCCCACGGCGTGGTGATGGGTGATCGTGCCGCCCATCCGCAGGACGGTCTCCGAGAGGCGGCTCTTGAGGTCGTCCCACTGCGCCAGCTCCCCGCCAGGCACGGCGGGGGCGACGATCGTGTAGTACGGCGCCGGCCCGTCGGGATAGGCGAAGGCCAGGCGGCACGTCGCGCCCTTGTGCTCGGCCATCACGGCCTCGTGCAGGGCCGGGAAACGGTCCCAGGTGACGGCCGTCTCGACGGTCTCGGCCAGCACCCCCAGCCCCGGGTACGCGTTACGCAGGTACGGCATCCGCGTGAACGCCCCCTTCCACGCCTGGTCCTGCCGCGCCTCCCCGGCCACGCCCCCATGCCCCGCGACGATCTCCAGCGCCCGCGACACCCACGCGTCCACGGGATGGTCGGCCGACTCGAAGCCGACGATGAGCACCGCGTGCCGTCCGTCGCCGCCCGAGGTCAGCGCGGCCTCGCGGGCGTCCAGCAGCCGGCAGTTCGACGGGTGCAGACCGGACTGCGCGAGGTCGTGCACGGCGGCCACCCCGGCCGCCCACTCGGCGAACCGCACCGGCAGCGACACCTTGTGCACCGGCCGCCGGTGGACCCGGATCCAGGCGCGGGTGATCACGCCCAAAGCGCCCTCGGAGCCGAGCAGCCAGCGGTCCGGCGACGGGCCCGCGCCAGAGCCCGGCAGCCGGCGCGACTCCCACGCCCCGGCGGGCGCGACGGCCCTGACGGACTCCACCAGGTCGTCGATGTGGGTGTGCAGGGTGGCGAAATGGCCACCGGCCCGGGTGGCGATCCAGCCGCCGAGGGTGGAGAACTCGTACGACTGCGGGAAGAAGCGCAGTTGCAGCCCGCCGAGCAGCCGCGCGTTGATCTCGGGCCCCGACGCGCCCGCCTCCACCAGCGCCGCCTGCGAGGTCTCGTCCACCTCCAGGACCCGGTTCATGCGGCGCAGGTCGAGGCAGACGGAGGGGCCGTCGAAGCGGGACTCGACGCCGCCCACGACGCTCGTCCCGCCGCCCCTGGGCACCACCGCCACCCCGTGAGCCGAGGCCCACTCCAGGACCCGCTCGATCTCGTCCTCGTCGCCCGGCAGTGCCACCAGGTCGGGGGCGTGGGCGAAGTCGCCCCGGTAGGCGCGGATCAGGTCGCGGTAGGCCTGGCCGTAGGTTCGCACGGCCCGCTCGAACGGGTCGGCCGTGCAGAACGGCAGCGGCGGGACGGCGAGCCGGGGCTCGGGCACCAGCTCCGGGGAGAAGGGCACGGGCGGCTCCCACGCGGCCGGGTCGCCCAGCCCCGTGTGCTCGCTGAACAACCGGGCGATCTCCCGTAATTCGGACTCGTCCGGCTCCGGGCCCCAGGCCCAGTGACTTGTCGGCATAGGACGATTGTCAGACCGCGACCCTCCGACCGCGACTGCCTGACCGAGACCGATGGCGTCAGAGGGTGTAGTCGAAGGTGTAGGAGTGGCCGCCGTCGGGGGTGATGGCGATGCCCATCTCGCCCCGCAGCCCGCGCAGCTCCCCGGTCGCCGAGTCCGCGACCACCCTGACGCGCAGCGACTGCTCGCCGGCGTCGCTGGTGGCGTCGCTGGTGGCGTCGTGCTGGACGACGAAACTGCCCGAGCGCCCGTCCAGGGTCCCCTCGACGCGCTCGAGCGCCACGTAGGAGCGCGACGCCTCCACGGGGGTGGTCGCGATCATCATGGTGACGACGCTGGTGCCGGTCAGGTCACCGTGGAAGGTCTTGTCCAGGGTCACGAGCCCGAGCGTGACGCCGTCGCGGTCGTCGAAGGGCGGCTGGGGAGTCCAGTTGGCGGTGTCGAAGGTTCCCTTGGCGGTCATGGCGACCATCGTGGCAGGCGTACCTGTCAGGTCCTGTCAGGTACCGGCGAGCCTTTCCACGACCGGCGCGAAGTCGTCCATGAACTGGGCGTTCACCGACACGTACGAGATTCCGAGCCGCTCCCTGCGCCGGAGCAGCGTGTCGGCCATCTCCCGGGGCGTGCCGGTCAGGATGCCGACCCCGCTGCGGCCGAAGCGGCTGAGCGCCCACTCCGGGGGCTCGGCGCCGGCGCAGGCCAGGTTCAGGTTGAGCTCGAGGGTGTTGAAGCGGTCGCCGGCCAGCTCGTACAGCTCGTCCAGTTTGGCCGCGAGCTGCTCCTCGGTGTGGTGCGGCGGGACGCCGAGGGCGACCGTGCCGGCCTTCTCCGCGGCCAGCCGCAGCAGCCGGGTGCCGGCGGCGGCCACCATGACGCGCACGTCCTTGACCGCGTCGATGATCTGGGAGATCCGCTCGATGCGCTCGCCGGGCGTGCCGTAGCGCACGCCGAGCGTGGCCGCGTCCCGCTCGGCGTCCGGCCGCCCGGCGCCCAGGCCCAGCTCGAAGCGGCCGTCGGTGAGGGTCTGCAGGGTGGAGGTCTCCCACGCGACGGCCTCGGGGGTGCGGTTGGCGGCGCTCAGGACGTAGGTGCCGACGCGCAGGGTCGTCGTGGCCGTCGCGGCGACGGCGGCGGCGGTGAACGGCGACAGCGTGCCCAGCGTGTCGGGCACCAGGAGGGTCGCGTAGCCGAGGCGCTCCGCCCGGCGGGCCAGGCCGGTCCACACGCCGGCGTCGGGGGCTTGTCCGGCGACCGCGCCGAACCTGAACGGGTGATCGGTCATGCCCCCAACGATGTCCGACGTGCGGCCCCGGCACATCGTCCCCCGGACCGGTGATCCGCTACATCCGGGGGCGCAAGCCTTCGAGGGCGCCCTACTCCCCCAGCAGTATCCGGGTGAAGTCGCCGCCGAACTTGCCCTCGGGGTCGAACCGGCGCACCAGCGCGCGGAAGCGGTCGGGGCAGGCGGGCCAGCGGGTGAACAGCTTGCCCCAGTGCGGCAGCGGCTCGTACGGCGCCAGCGTCTCCTCCACCAGCCGCAGCACCGGCATCACGGTGGGGACGTCGCGCACCCAGGTGAAGTGGATGCCCACGCTGTCCCGGCCGTGGAAGGGGCTGAGCCACAGGTCGTCGGCGGCGATCGAGCGGACCTCGGAGATCTGCAGGGCCGGGCGGATGCGGTCGCCGATCGCGAACAGCTCGCGCAGCGCCTTGACCGCGTGCTCCCTGGGCAGCAGCAGCTCCGACTGCAGCTCGTCGCCCGCACCGCTGGGCGGGAAGTCGGGGCGGAAGTGCGGCAGCCGCTCGAACCACGGGCCGGGCACGCCCATCTGGACCGTGCAACTGTCGGCCGGCATGTCGGGCAGCGGGTGACGGGGGCGGTCGGCGGGGGTCGTGCCGTACCAGTCGGGGTCGGTCAGCTCCTCCTCGCGCTTCACCCAGACGCGGGTGTCGCGGTAGTCGGTGAAGAGGCTGACGCTGTAGCCGCTGGACATGATGGCGTCGAAGTCGGCCAGGGCGTCCGCGGACAGGCCCTCGCGGACGTACTGGCGCAACTCGAAGGCGGGCACCAGGTCGAGCGTGAGCGAGGTGACGATGCCGAGCGCGCCCAGCGACACCACCGCGCCGGGGAAGTCGGCGTCCCCGCGCGAGAGTGACAGGGTCGAGCCGTCGGCGGTGACCAGGTCGAGGCCGGACACGGCGGCCGCCAGGCTTCGCACGGCGTCGCCGGAGCCGTGGGTGCCCGTCGCGACGGAGCCGGCGATGGAGATGTGCGGCAGCGAGGCCATGTTGGCCAGCGCGAAGCCGGCCTGGTGCAGCAGCGGCGCGAGGCGCGCGTACGTCATGCCCGCGCCGGCCCGTACCGTGCCCGCGGCGCTGTCGATCTCCACCAGGTCCGGCATCCGGTCCAGCACCACGAGGTCGCCGGTGGTGTCGGCGACGTGGTTGAAGGAGTGCGCGCTCCCCAGCGCCCGCACCCGCGCGCTGCCCGCCACGAGCCGCCGGAGCTCGTCGAGGGAGGCCGGGTGGTGCACGTCTTCTGCGTGGAATGTGGTGTTTCCAGCCCAATTGGTCAACGTCACGGCTTTACCTTCCCACAGCTTCGCCTTGTCAGCCCGGCCGGGTACCGCTAGTTTCAGGTGCCGCTGACGGAGGTGTGCCGTGCTGTATCTGTCCCAGGTCATGGGCCTGGTCACGCTCGCGCTCTGGCTTTACTGTCTCTTCGACGTGATCACCACGCCCGAGGCGCTCTGCCGCAACCTGCCGAAGCTCGGCTGGTTGGTCGTCGTGGTGATCCTCCCATTGCTCGGGTCGCTGCTCTGGCTGGTGGCGGGGCGGCCTCAGCGTGTCCCGGGCACCGCCACCCAGCCCAGCGCGTTCCCCGAGTACGACCGTCCCGGCCGCTTCGCCGCCACCAACCCGGACGACGACGAGGAGTTCCTGCGCCGCTGCCGCGAACGCGCCGAGGAACAGCGCAGGAACGCCCCCAAGAAACCCGCCGACGAGGACTAGAAGCCGGCTAGAAACCCTGGGCCAGGCGGTAGTACGCCTGGTTCCAGCGCAGCTCCTTGGCGAAGCGCTCAGTCGTGGTGCCGGCGTCGATGACCACCAGCTCCACGCCCAGCATGTCGGCCAGGTCGGTCAGCTCCTCCCGGCCCACGGCCTGCGACAGCACCGTGTGGTGCGGCGCGCCCGCGGTCAGCCACGACTCGGTGGAGGTGCGCAGGTTGGGCCGGGGGCTCCACACGGCGCGGGCCACGGGCAGCTTGGGCAGCGGCTGGGGCGGCGACACGACGTCGATCTCGTTGGCCACCAGGCGGAACCGGTCGCCCATGTCGGCCAGGCCGACCACGATGCCGGGGCCGGGCTCGGCATCGAACACGAGCCGGACCGGGTCCTCCCGGCCGCCGATGCTCAGCGGGTGGATCTCGCACGACGGCGTCCCGGCCGCGATGGACGGGCAGACCTCCAGCATGTGCGCGCCCAGGATGAGCTCCTCGCCGGGCGTCAGGTGGTAGGTGTAGTCC
The DNA here is from genome assembly GCF_040654715.1 of Nonomuraea sp. NPDC050643. Lineage (NCBI taxonomy): Bacteria > Bacillati > Actinomycetota > Actinomycetes > Streptosporangiales > Streptosporangiaceae > Nonomuraea > Nonomuraea sp. NPDC050643. The sequence goes on from NZ_JBFAIM010000031.1 coordinate 38,607, forward strand.
TCCATGAACGAGGTGCCACCCGGCGCCATCGCCTTGAGGGTGCGCAGCAGGACCGAGGTCTTCCAGTCGCCCTCGCCGCCGAAGCCGTAGCCGTCGGCCATGAGCCGCTGCACGGCCAGGCCGGGGAGCTGGCGCAGGCCGCCGAGGTCCTCGAAGTTCGTGGTGAACGCCTTGAAGCCGCCCGCCTCCAGGAAGCCGCGCAGGCCCAGCTCGATCCGGGCCGCGTAGCGCAGCGAGTCGTTGCGCTCGCCGAGCAGCTCGGGGGCCACGGTGTACTGCTCGGCGTACTCCTTGACCAGCGCCGTCACGTCGGCGTCGGAGGCGGCGTCCACGACCTCGACCAGGTCGTTGACGCCGTAGGTGTTGACCGAGACGCCGAAACGGAGCTGCGCCTCGACCTTGTCGCCCTCGGTGACGGCCACGTCGCGCATGTTGTCGCCGAAGCGGGCCAGCTTCAGCGTGCGCACCTCGGCCAGGCCCTTGGCGGCACGCTCCCAGACCAGGATGCGCTCGCCCACGGCCGGGTCGCTGACGTGCCCGGCCACCGTCTTGCGCGGCACGCCGAGCCGGGTCTGGATGTGCCCGAACTCGCGGTCGCCGTGCGCGGCCTGGTTGAGGTTCATGAAGTCCATGTCGATGGAGCTCCACGGCAGCTCCACGTTGGCCTGCGTGTGCAGGTGCAGCAGCGGCTTGCGCAGCGCGTCGAGCCCGGCGATCCACATCTTGGCCGGGGAGAACGTGTGCATCCACGCGATCACGCCGGCGCACGAGTCGTCGGCGTTGGCCTCGAGCATGATCCGCCGGATGGCCGCGGCGTCGGTCAGCACGGGCTTCCAGTCCACGGACACGGGCAGTTGCTCCGCGATCCGCTGGGACTGCTCGGCCACCTGGCGCAGTGTGTCCTCGCCGTACAGTCCCTGGCTGCCGGTCAGAAACCAGATGTTCAACGCGGGCTCCTCTGTCCGTAGACGTTCTGATAGCGGTCGTACAGGCGGTCGATGTCGTCCTGCGCGATGGGCAGCGGGTCGCCGAGCTGGCGGGCCACGTGGACGGTACGCGCGACGTCCTCGCACATGACGGCGGCCTTCACCGCGGCCTTCGGGTCCTTGCCGATGCTGAAGACGCCGTGGTTCTGCATGAGCACGGCCTTCGAGCGGTGCCCCTTGAGCGTCTCGACGATGCCCTGGCCGATCGAGTCGTCGCCGATCAGCGCGAACGGGCCGAGCGGGATCTCGCCGCCGAACTCGTCGGCCATCGCGGTCAGCACGCACGGGATGGCCTCGCCGCGGGCCGCCCAGGCGGAGGCGTACGTCGAGTGGGTGTGCACGACGCCGCCGACGTCGGGCATGTTGCGGTAGACGTAGGCGTGCGCCGCCGTGTCGCTGGACGGCGAGTGCTCGCCCTCCACCAGGTTGCCGTCGAGGTCGCACACCACCATGTTCTCCGGCGTCAGCTCGTCGTAGGAGACCCCGGAGGGCTTGATGACGAACAGGTCCTCGCCCGGCACCCGGCCCGAGACGTTGCCCGCCGTCCAGACCACCAGGTTGTAGCGGACCAGCTCGGCGTGCAGGTCGGCGACGATCTTCCTCATGCCTGGGCCTCGTTCCTGATCGCGCGCAGCGTGTGCAGCGTCTGTCCGTCTCCGAAGAAGTCGTGGAGCCTGCGGTACTCGGCGTAGAGCCGGTCGTAGGCGTCGGCGCGTGCCTCGTCGGGCACGTACGCGTTCTCGGTGCGCTTGCCCATGGCCGCGGCGGCCTCCTCGATGGAGGGGTAGGCGCCGGCGGCGACCGCCGCGTGGATGGCCGAGCCGAGCGCGGGACCCTGGTCGGAGCCGATGACCGACAGCGGGCGGCGCAGCACGTCGGCGTAGACCTGCATGAGGAAGCGGTTCTTCAGCAGCCCGCCCGCGACGATGAACTCCTCGACCGGCACGCCCGACTTCTCGAACGTCTCCACGATCATCCGCGCGCCGAACGCCGTGGACTCGATGAGCGCCCGGTAGACGTCCTCCTGCCTGGTCGCCAGCGTCTGGCCGATGATCACGCCGGACAGGTTGTGGTCGACCAGCACCGAGCGGTTGCCGCCGAACCAGTCGAGGGCGACCAGGCCGTGCTGGCCCACCGCCTGCCGCTCGGCCTTCGCGGTGAGCTCTTCGTGCCCTTCGGAGCCGAAGGTGTCGACGAACCAGGCGAAGATGTCGCCGACCGCCGACTGCCCGGCCTCGTAGCCCCACAGGCCCGGCACGATGCCGTCGCGGACGACGCCGCACATGCCGGGCACCTCGGCGAGCTGGTCGCTGGGCATGATGTGGCAGGTGGAGGTGCCCATGATGGCCACCATCTGGCCGGGCCTGACGGCGTCGGCGGCGGCGGAGGTGACGTGGGCGTCCACGTTGCCGACGGCCACGGCCGCGCCCTCGGGCAGGCCGGTCCACGCGGCGGCCTGGGCGGTCAGGCGCCCGGCGAGGCCGCCCAGCGGGGCCAGCGTGGTGCCGTTGACGTCCTCGCCGACCTGGCCGGTGGCGAGCTTGCCGGCGAACCCGGTGAAGCCGGGGTTGAGCTCGGCCAGGAACTCCTCCGACGGGTAGCTCCCGTCCTGGAAGACGCCCTTGTAGCCGACGGTGCAGATGTTGCGGCTCTCGACGCCGGTGAGCCGCCAGATGATCCAGTCGGCGGCCTCGATCCAGCGCTCGGCCCTGGCGTACACCTCGGGGGCCTCCTCCAGGACCTGAAGGCCCTTGGCGAACTCCCACTCGGAGGAGATCTTGCCGCCGTAGCGCGGCAGCCAGCTCTCGCCGCGGCGCGCGGCCAGCTCGTTGATCCGGTCGGCGTGCGACTGGGCGGCGTGGTGCTTCCAGAGCTTGGGCCAGGCGTGCGGCTCGCCGGGCGTCTGCTCGCACAGCGGCGTGCCGTCGGCCGTGGTGGGCATCACGGTGCAGGCGGTGAAGTCGGTGCCGATGCCGACGATCTCCTCGGGCGGCACGCCCGCGGCGGCCACGGCCCGCGGCACCGCGATCTTGAGCACGTCGATCCAGTCCTGCGGCGACTGCAGGGCCCAGTCGGGGCCGAGGCGCACGTCGGAGCCGGGGAGCGTCTGCTCGATGACCCGGTGGGTGTATTCGTGGACGGCGCTGCCCAGCTCGGCGCCGTCGCTGACGCGCACGACGACGGCACGCCCAGAGAGCGTGCCGAAGTCCACTCCGACCACGTAATTGTTAGCGTTCACATTGAACTCCAGGAGGTTCCGGGGGCATGCCAATCATCTACCTGACGGGAGCCGTACTCGACCTCACCACGAAGCTGGGCCGTACGACCAGGCGCTCGTACGCGGTGACACCCCCATCGATCTGCCGCAGCAGCACCTCGATGCAGTGCCTGCCCACCACGTCGAAGTCCTGCCTGACCGTGGTGAGCGGCGGCGAGAAGAACTCCGACTCGGGGATGTCGTCGAATCCCACCACACTCATCTGCTCGGGAACGCGCACCCCCGTCTCCGACAGGGCGCGCAGCACGCCGAGCGCCATCTGGTCGTTGGCCGTGAAGACGGCCGTGACGCCGTCCATCGCGGCCAGGCTCTTGCCCGCCTCGTAGCCGGCGCGCGGGCTCCAGTCGCCGGCCAGCGGCTCGGGCACCGGCCGGCCCGCCTCCAGCAGCGCGGCCCGCCAGCCCTCGATCCTGCCCTCGGTCTCCAGCCAGTCGCTCGGGCCGCTGACGTGCCAGACGGTCTCGTGGCCCTGCTGGAGCAGGTGCCGCGTGGCCAGCCTGGCGCCCTCCACCTGGTCGATGCAGACCACCGACACGCTGGCGTTGTGCGTGCCCTCGACCGCCACCGCCGGCATGCCGGTGGGCAGCCGGTCCAGGGCGCGCGCGGCCGAGCGCTGCGGCGCGACCACCACGACCCCGTCGACGCCCTGCTCGGCGAGGTAGTCGATGGCGTCGCGCACGCCGGCCGCGTCGATGGACTTCAGGCTCACGATGCTGACGAAGTAGCCCGCGGTCCTGGCCGCCTGCTCGATGCCGTAGATCGTGCTGGCCGGGCCGTACAGCGTGGTGTCGAAGCTGACCACGCCGAGGGTCCTCGACCGCTTGGTGACCAGTGCGCGGGCGACCAGGTTGCGCCGGTAGCCCAGCCGGGTGATGGCCTCCTCCACCCGGGCCCGGGTGTCGGCCCGGACGTTCGGATGGTCGTTGAGCACCCGGGAGACCGTCTGATGCGACACGCCCGCCTCTTTGGCCACGTCGGCCATCACCGGCAGGCGGCGCTTGGGGGTGGTCACGGTCTCTCCTCTCGGCTGGGCTCTCGGGATCCTATTAGCGCGTGACGCCGGACCTGCGCTTGGTCCACACGTCGAACGCGACGGCGGCCAGGAGCACGGCGCCCTTGACGAGCATGACCCGCTCGCTGGGCGAGCCGATCAGGGACATGCCGTTGTTGATGACCGCCATGATCAGACCGCCGGTGATGGCGCCGACGACCTTGCCGACGCCGCCCTGGACGGCCGCGCCGCCGATGAAGGCCGCCGCGATGGCGTCCAACTCGAAGCTGTTACCGGCTGTGGGGCCCGCCTGGTTGAGCCGGCCGGCGAAGATGATGCCGGCGATGGCCGAGAGCACGCCCATGTTGACGAAGATCCAGAAGACCACCGACTTGACCTTCACGCCGGACATGACGGCCGCCTGGAGGTTGCCGCCGATGGCGTAGATCTGCCGGCCGAACACCGTCCGGTTGGCCATCAGCGAGTACGCCAGCACGAGGATCGCCAGCAGCACCAGCACCCACGGCAGGTTCTTGAACCGGGCGAGCTGCACGACCAGGAACAGGATCAGCGCGGCGCCCGCCGCCATCTTCAGCACGAACAGCGCCATCGGCTCGACCGCCTGGCCGTAACCCTTGCGCGCACCCCGGGTACGCCACTGGGAGGCCACCATGCCCGCGATCGCCACGATGCCGATCAGCAGGCTGAACAGGTCGGCGCCGCCGAGCGGGCCGAGGCCGATGTTGCCGAGGTAGCCGTTGGTGAAGCCGTTGGCCAGCGTACGGACCTGGTCCGGGAACGGGCCGATGCCCTGGTTGCCCAGGACGGTCAGGGTCAGCGCCCGGAACAGCAGCATGCCGGCCAGCGTCACGATGAACGCCGGGATGCCGAAGTAGGCGATCCAGTAGCCCTGCCAGGCTCCGATGAGCGCGCCGGCCACCAGCGTGGTGAGCAGGGCCAGCGGCCATGGCCAGCCCATGTTCACCATGAGCACCGCGGCCAGCGCTCCCGTGACCGCCACCACCGAGCCGACCGACAGGTCGATGTGCCCGGCGATGATGATCAGGATCATCCCGATCGCGAGGATCAGGACGTAGGAGTTCTGGACGATGATGTTCGAGATGTTCTGCGGCGTGAGCAGCGCACCGTCGGTCAGCACCGAGAACAGCACGATGATCAGCGCGAAGGCGATGTAGATGCCACTGGATCGCAGGTTGAGCGAGATGCCGCCGAGCGACACCCGGCCCGGCTGCCGTGGCCCTCCACCGTCGCCCTTGGCGCCGACCTTCACGTCGGCGGGCGTGATGCTGCTCATCAGAGCTACTCCTGTCCCTTGGTCATGAGGTGCATGAGGCGTTCCTGGGTGGCCTCCTGGCGGAGGACCTCGCCGGTGATGCGACCTTCGGAGAGTGTGTAGATGCGGTCGCACAGGCCGAGCAGCTCAGGCAACTCAGAGGAGATCACCAGCACGGCCTTGCCCTCGTCGGCCAGGCGGTTGATGATCGTGTAGATCTCGTACTTGGCGCCGACGTCGATGCCCCGGGTGGGCTCGTCGAGGATGAGCACGTCAGGCTCGGTCAGGATCCACTTCGAGAGCACGACCTTCTGCTGGTTGCCGCCGCTCAGCTTGCCGACGACGCTGTTGACGCTGGGCGCCTTGATGTTCATGCTCTTGTGGAACTGCTCGGCGACGCGATATTCCTCGTTCTCGTTCACCCAGCCGTTCTTGGCCAGGCCCTTGAGCCCGGCCGCGCTGATGTTGCGCTTGATGTCCTCAATGAGGTTGAGCCCGTAGCGCTTGCGGTCCTCGGTGGCGTAGGCGATGCCGTGCCTGATCGCGTCCTGGACGTGGTTGATCTCGATCGGCTTGCCGTCCTTGAAGACCTTGCCGGAGATGTGCACCCCGTACGCGCGCCCGAACACGCTCATCGCCAGCTCGGTGCGCCCGGCGCCCATCAGCCCCGCCAGGCCCACGATCTCGCCGCGCCGCAGCGTCAGCGCGGCCCGGTCGACCACCTTCCGGCCGGGCTGGCTCGGGCTGTAGACCGTCCAGTCCTCGATCCGCAGCGCCTCGTCGCCGATCGTCGGCTCGTGGGGCGGGAAGCGGTTGTCGAGGGCGCGCCCGACCATGCCGGCGATGATGCGGTCCTCGGTGACGTCGTCGGTGGCCATCTCCAGCGTCTCGATCGTCCGGCCGTCGCGGATGATCGTGACGGAGTCGGCGATCGCGGTCACCTCGTTGAGCTTGTGGGAGATGATCACGCAGGTGATGCCCTCGTCCCGCAGCCCGCGCAGCAGGTCGAGCAGGTGCGCCGAGTCGTCGTCGTTGAGCGCGGCGGTCGGCTCGTCGAGGATGAGCAGCTTCACCTCTTTCGACAGCGCCTTGGCGATCTCGACGAGCTGCTGCTTGCCGACGCCGATGTCGGCGATCGGCGTCGTCGGGTTCTCACGCAGCCCGACCCGCCGCATGAGCGCGGCGGCCTCGAAGTTGGTGCGGTTCCAGTCGATGATGCCGCGCTTGGCGCGCTCGTTGCCGAGGAAGATGTTCTCCGCGATCGACAGTTGCGGGCTGAGCGCCAGCTCCTGATGGATGATGACGATGCCGGCGTGCTCGCTGTCGCGGATGCCGCCGAACACGCAGCGCTCGCCCTCGAAGGTGATCTCGCCTTCGTACTCGCCGTGCGGGTAGACCCCGGACAGCACCTTCATCAGCGTCGACTTGCCAGCGCCGTTCTCACCACAAATAGCGTGGATCTCGCCCCGTCGTACCGACAGGTTGACGTCCTGCAGCGCCTTGACACCGGGGAACGTCTTGGTGATCCCGCTCATCCGCAAGATGTGCTCGGTCATATGCCCCTCGCTCAGAGCGCCCCGGGAGGACGCCTGTCCTCCCGGGGCGAGCCCTTACTTGAGCTGGTCCTCGGTGTAGTAGTTGCCGCCGACGATGACTTCCTTGTAGTTGCTCTTGTCCACGATCACCGGGTCGAGCAGGTACGAGGGCACGACCTTGTTGCCGTTGTCGTAGTCCTTGGTGTTGTTCACCTCGGGCTGGGCGCCCTTGAGCACGGCGTCGGCCATCTTCACCGTCTGCTCGGCGAGCTTGCGGGTGTCCTTGAAGATGGTGGAGTACTGCTCGTCGGCGATGATCGACTTGACCGACGCGAGCTCGGCGTCCTGGCCGGTCACGGTCGGGTACGGCTGGCCGCTGGTGCCGTAGCCGGAGCTCTTGAGCGCCGACAGGATGCCGATGGACAGACCGTCGTACGGCGACAGCACGCCGTCCACCTTGGTGCCCCCGGTGTAGGTCTTGGTGAGGATGTCCTCCATGCGCTTCTGCGCGGTGGCCGGGTCCCAGCGCAGGATGGCGGCGGTCTTGAAGTCGGTCTGGCCGCTCGCGACCTTCAGGGTGCCGTCGTCGATCTTCGGCTTCAGCACCGACATCGCGCCCTCCCAGAAGAAGGTGGCGTTGTTGTCGTCAGGCGAGCCGCCGAACAGCTCGACGTTGAACGGGCCCTTCTTGCCGTCCTCGACGCCGAGGCCCTTGAGCAGCGAGGTCGCCTGCTGCACGCCCACCTTGAAGTTGTCGAAGGTGGCGTAGTAGTCGACGTTCGGGCTGTTGCGGATCAGCCGGTCGTAGGCGATGACCGGGATCTTGGCGTCGGCGGCCTGCTGGAGCTGGGAGGTGATGGCGGTGCCGTCGATCGAGGCGATGATCAGGAGCTTGGCGCCCTTGGTGATCTGGTTCTCGATCTGGTTGGCCTGCGTCGGGATGTCGTTCTCGGCGTACTGGAGGTCCACCTTGTAGCCGAGCTTCTCGAGCTGCTGCTTGACGTTGTCACCGTCATGGATCCAGCGCTCGGAGGACTTCGTCGGCATGGTGACGCCGATGAGGGCGCCCGCGTTACCGGCGGCGGCCGAGGCGGATGCCTCGGTGTCGACGGTCTTCGTGCTCGAGCCACAGGCCGTCATGGTCGCGGCGAGCGCGATGGCGGACACCACGCCCCCGATTCGTCCCAACCTCATGTGCATCCCTTTCCATGGGGGTCGCGGCAGCGCAGGACGCGGCGGCTGCCGATAGAGCGAAAAATTCGATCACCGAACGTGACGAATCAGAACAAAGTTCGCGCGTATCCGCCGATTGTTATCGCTAACAAAGCTTATGTCAACACTCGGACATAACCGACCGGTAACTTTCCGGAAACCTGCGGCAGGCCGCCGCCACCGCGCCTACCAGGCACAACGGCGGAGTGGCAGGCCAATGGGCAGGTTTCTTGCCGATTTCGCCGAGGTCAGCGGCGCGATCGGGCCGAGAAGAGCCGCTGCAGCAGGATGAAGACGAAGAGCAACATTCCGATGAAGATCTTGGTCCACCACGAGGAGAGCGTCCCTTCGAAACTGATGATCGTCTGGATCAGCCCGAGCACGAGCACGCCGAGCACGGTCCCGAGCAGGAAGCCGCTGCCACCCGTGAGCAGCGTGCCGCCGATCACGACCGCCGCGATCGCGTCCAGTTCCATCCCCACGGCGTGCAAGCCGTAGCCCGAGAGCATGTAGAACGACAGCAGCACCCCGCCCAGCGCCGAGCAGAACCCGCTGACGGTGTAGACCGTGATCTTCGTCCGCCCCACGGGCAGCCCCATCAGCAGCGCCGACTGCTCGCTGCCGCCGGTGGCGTAGACGGACCGGCCGAAGCGGGTGTAGTGCAGCACGTACGCCGCCACCCCCACGACCACCAGCGCGATGATCACACTCGGCGAGACCCACATGCCGGCGAACAGGTCGACCTTGGTCTGCGCGAACGCCGTGAACGTCGGGTCGTCGATCGGGATCGAGTCGGTCGCGATCGTGTAGCACAGCCCCCGGGCCAGGAACATGCCCGCCAGCGTCACGATGAACGGCTGGATGTCGAAGGCGTGCACGATGTACCCCATCACCAGCCCCAGCCCCGACCCGATGGCCAGCACCAGCGGGATCACCAGGTACGGCGGCCACCCCGGCCCCTCCATGAGACTGGCCGAGATCATCGTGGACAGCGCCACCACCGACCCCACCGACAGGTCGATGCCCCCGGTGAGGATCACGAACGTCATCCCGACCGCCACCACCAGCAGGAAGGCGTTGTCGATGAAGACGTTCAGGACCACCTGACCGCTGGCGAACCCCTCGTAGCGGATCCCGCCCACCACGAACATCGCCAGGAACAGGCACCCCGTCACGAGCACCGGCAGGTACTTGGTCGGAACGGCCGTCCGGCCGAGCGTCATCGTGGTCATGTGGTCACCCGCACCTTCTCCTCGGGCACCGCGCTGGGCACGGGCCGCCCGCGCCGGCGGAACACCTTCTCGCGGAAGGACGGCGACTGGATGAGGCAGACCGCCGTCACGACCAGCGCCTTGAACAGCAGCGTGGTCTCCGGCGGCACGCCGATCGAGTAGATCGTCGTGGTCAGGGTCTGGATGATGAGCGCGCCCAGCACGGTGCCGCCCAGCGAGAACCGCCCGCCCGACAGCGACGTGCCGCCGATCACCACGGCCAGGATCGCGTCCAGCTCGATCCACAGGCCGGCGTTGTTGCCGTCGGCGCTGGAGACGTTCGAGCTGATCATCAGACCGGCCACGCCCGCGCACAGGGCGGCGAACGCGTAGACCATGATGATGATCCCGCGCGACCTGATGCCCGCCAGCCTGCTCGCCTCGGCGTTGCCGCCGACCGACTCGATCAGCATGCCCAGCGCCAGCCGCCTGGTCAGGAACGCGGTGACGGCCAGCACGCCGATGACGATGAGGATGCCGAACGGCACCGTCAGCCAGTAGCCGCCGCCGATCACCTTGTACGCCGGGCTGTTGACGGTGATGATCTGCCCGTCGGTGATGAGCTGGGCCAGACCGCGCCCGGCCACCATGAGGATGAGCGTGGCGATGATCGGCTGGATCCCGATCCCCGCGACCAGGAACCCGTTCCAGGCCCCGAGCACCAGGCACAGCCCGAGCGCAAGCGCCACGGCGGTGAACACGCCGGCGTCCTGGCTGATCTGCAGGCAGGCCAGCGCGCCCGCGATCGCCACCACCGAGCCCACCGACAGGTCGATGCCGCCGGTCGCGATGACCAGCGTCATGCCCAGCGACACCAGGATCAGCGGCGCGCCGAAGCGCAGAATGTCGATCAGGCTGCCGTACAGGTGGCCGTCCCTGACCTGGATCGAGAAGAAGGTGGGCGTGAAGAGCACGTTCAGGATCAGCAGCAGCGCCAGGACCACGAAGGGCCACAGCAGGCGTCTCACGAGGCTCGCCCTCCGCTCGCGATCATGTTGCTCGCCCTCCGCTCGCGATGGTCTCCATCAGGACGTCCGTGGTGAGCCGGTCGTCGTTGGGCAGCTCGGCCACCAGCCGGCGGTCGCGCAGCACCTCGACCTTGTGGCTGAGCCTCAGCACCTCCTCCAGCTCGGCGGAGATGAACAGCACCGCCATGCCACCGTCGGACAGCTCCGCCACCAGCCGCTGGATCTCGGTCTTCGCCCCGACGTCGATGCCCCGGGTGGGCTCGTCCAGGATGAGCAGCCGGGGCTCCAGGATCAGCCACCTGGCCAGCACGACCTTCTGCTGGTTGCCGCCGCTGAGGTTGCGTACCAGGTGCTCGGGGTTGGGCGGGCTGATCTTCAGGGCCTTGATGTACCTGTCGACCAGCTCGTCCTGCTGCTCGCGCGGCACCGGCCTGGTCCACCCCCGGGTGGCCTGCAGGGCCAGGATGATGTTCTCGCGCAGGGTCAGGTCCGGGATCAGCCCGTCGGCCTTGCGGTTCTCCGAGCAGAACGCGATCCGCTGCGTCATCGCCGCGCGCGGCGTGCGCAACGACGACGGCGACCCGCCGACCACGATCTCCCCGGTGCTCGCGTGGTCGGCGCCGAACAGCAGCCGGGCGACCTCCGTACGGCCCGAGCCGAGCAGCCCCGCCAGGCCCACGACCTCGCCCTCGTGGATGGTCAGGCTGAACGGCTCGATGGCCCCGGTGCGGCCGACCTCACGGGCCTGCACCAGGGGCCGGTCGAACACCTTCGCCTCACCGTGCAGCCGTTCGAGCGCCGCCAGCTCCTGGCCGATCATCTTGGCGACCAGCTCGACCTGCGGGAGCTCGGCCGTGAGGTACTCGCCCACGAGCCGGCCGTTGCGCAGGATCGTCATGCGGTCCGAGATCTCGTAGATCTGGTCGAGGAAGTGGGAGACGAAGAGGATCGCGATGCCCTCCTCCTTGAGCCGCCGCATCACCCTGAAGAGCTGCGCGACCTCGTCGGCGTCCAGGCTGGAGGTGGGCTCGTCGAGGATCAGCACCCGGGCGTCGATGTCGATCGCCCGCGCGATGGCCACCATCTGCTGGATCGCCAGCGAGTACGACGACAGCGGCGCCGACACCTCCAGGCTCAGCTCCAGCCGCGACAGCAGTTCCCCCGCCCTGGCCCGCATGCGCTTCCAGTCGATGCGGCCCCGGCGGCGCGGCTCGCGGCCGAGCAGGATGTTCTCGGCCACCGAGAGGTTCGTGCAGAGGTTGACCTCCTGGTAGACCGTGCTGATGCCGGCCTGCTGCGCCTCCAGGGGGCTGCCGAACGCGACGGGCGCGCCGCCCAGCTCGATGGTGCCCGCGTCGGCGGGGTGGACGCCGGTGAGCACCTTGATCAGAGTGGACTTGCCCGCGCCGTTCTCTCCCATGAGCGCGTGCACCTCGCCGGGCAGCAGCCGCAGGTCCACGCCGTCCAGGGCCCTCACCCCCGGAAACTGTTTGCCGATCCCGCTCATCGTCAGGACCGGCGCGGGTACAGCCATTCGTCCTTCCCTTCCACTGGCGTCCTCCTCGCCCGTCCGGGGGACCCCGCGCTTCGGCGGGAGGTCCCCCGGAACGGGGTGGATCAGTACTGACGGGTCGACAGGACCTGCTTGGCCTGCTCCTGGGTGAACGTGGTCTCCTCGGTCACCACGCGGGGCGGCACCTGCTCACCCTTGAGGACCTTCTTGGCCAGGTCCATGAGCTGCGGGCCGAGCAGCGGCGAGCACTCGACGATGAAGTTGATCTTCCCGTCGGCGAGCGCCTGCATGCCGTCCTTGACCGCGTCCACGGTGATGATCTTGATGTCCTTGCCGGGCACCTTGCCCGCGCCCTCGATCGCCTCGATGGCGCCCAGGCCCATGTCGTCGTTGTGCGCGTAGAGCACGTCGATGTCGGGGTTGGACTTCAGGAAGGCCTCCATGACCTCCTTGCCCTTGGCCCGGGTGAAGTCGCCGGTCTGCGAGGCCACGACCTTGAACTTCGACTCCGCCCCGATGACCTCGGCGAAGCCGGCCTTGCGGTCGTTGGCCGGCGCCGAGCCGGTCGTGCCCTGCAGTTCGACGATGTTGACCGGATCGGTGGCGTCTTTGTACTCCTCGACCAGCCACTGCCCGGCCTTCTTGCCCTCCTCGACGAAGTCCGAGCCCAGGAAGGTCTTGTAGAGGCTCGTGTCCGGGGAGTCCACGGCGCGGTCGGTCAGGATGACCGGGATCTTCGCGTCCTTGGCCTCCTTGAGCACCGTTTCCCAGCCCGACTCCACCACCGGCGAGAAGGCGATGATGTCCACCTTCTGCTGGATGTAGGAGCGGATGGCCTTGATCTGGTTCTCCTGCTTCTGCTGGGCGTCGGAGAACTTGAGCGTGACGCCCGCGTTCTTGGCCGAGTCCTGGACGGACTTGGTGTTCGCGGTCCGCCAGCCGCTCTCCGCGCCGACCTGGGAGAAGCCCATGGTGATCGAGTCACCGCCGCCGCTCGTACCGCCGCTGCCACCGCTGCCGCTGCCGCATGCCGCCACCGACATCGCGGTGAGCCCGGCCACCACGAGCGCCGAGATCCTCTTTAACACGTGGGGGGTTCCCTTCTGATGTGAACGCTAACATCCCAGGGCGGGCGCCAGCGCTACCTGCCTTCCTGTACGGCACTAAGCCCGGGCCGTGCTGACCCTGGCGACGAACGTGGGCGGCACCACGAGCCGCTCCCGTTCCTGTGGACCGCCTTCGAGCTGCCGCACGAGCACCTCGATGCTGTGTCTGCCCACCGCGTCGAAGTCCTGCCTGATGGTCGTGAGCGGCGGCGAGAAGAACTCCGACTCGGGGATGTCGTCGAAACCGACCACGCTCACCTGTTCGGGCACTCTCACCCCCTGCTCGATGAACGCCCGCAGCACGCCCAGCGCCATCTGGTCGTTGGCGACGAACACCGCCGTGACGTTCCTCAGGCTCGCCAGGCTCCGGCCCGCCTCGTATCCCGAGCGCGGACTCCAGTCCCCGGCGAGCGGTCGCGGGGCCTCGCGGCCCGCCTGCTCCAGCGCGGCCCGCCACCCGGCCACGCGCCCTTCCGCCTCCAGCCAGTCGGAGGGACCGCTGACGTGCCAGACCGTCTCGTGGCCCAGCGACAGCAGATGCTCGGTGGCGAGCCTGCCTCCCGCGACCTGGTCCACGCAGACCACGGAGACGTCGCCCGCCTCGCCGCCCTCGACGGCCACGGTGGGCACGCCGAGCGGCAGGTCGGCCAGCGCCTGGGCGGCCGAGCGCTGCGGCGCGACCACCACGATCCCGTCCACGCCCTGGTCGGCCAGGTAGTCGAGGGCATCGCGCACGCCGGCCTTGTCGATGGACTTGAGGCTGACGATGCTGACGAAGTAGCCGGCCGCCCTGGCCGCCCGCTCGATGCCGTAGACCGTGCTGGCCGGGCCGTACAGCGTGGTGTCGAAGCTGACCACTCCGAGCGTTCTGGAGTGCTTGGTGACCAGTGCGCGGGCGACGAGGTTGCGGCGGTAGCCGAGCTTGTCGATCGCCTCGAGCACCCGCGTCCGGGTCTCGCTGCGCACATTCGGATGATCGTTGAGCACACGGGAGACCGTCTGATGCGACACGCCCGCCTCCTTGGCCACATCGGCCATGACCGGCAGTCGGCGCTCCAGGCTGGATCCCACAGCCGTGCTCCTTTCCTGGCTTGGCCCCGACTGTGAACGTTAACAACGGGTCCCGTCAAGGGGCCCTTCATTACGGTCGGGTTACGCGCCCAACCCCTTGACGGGGCCGGTGTGCGGTCCTTAACTTGTCGCGGATCGCCGTTGTTAACGCTCACTTCTATGTTAACGCTAACAACTCTTGAGGAGCCCCCCAACTCATGTCGCGAATCGCCTTATCGGCCCTGCTCCTGGCGGGTCTGATGGTGGCTCAGCCGGCCGCCGCGCTGGCCGAGCCCATTCCCGAAGGGGCCGTCGTGGACCAGTTCGACGGCACCACGCTCGGCGAGGACTGGACGGTGCTGTCGCCCGACAGCTCGCGCTGGAGCCTGTCGGGCGGCGCGCTCCACCTGGACACGCTGACCGGCGACACCCACCAGGCCACCAACAACGCCAGGAACCTCTTCCTCGTGGACGTCCCCGACGGCGACTTCGAGGTGGTCACCAGGCTCAGCGCGCCGGTCACGCTCGACTACCAGAGCGCGGGCCTGCTGGCCTGGCAGGACTGGGACAACTACGTCCGCGCGGGGCCGGCCCACGTCGGGTTCGCCGGCGGGCCGGTGATCGAGACGGCCACCGAGGTGGGCGCGGCCTTCAGCTCGGCCTTCGCGGCCAGGCCCGGCTCCACCGCCGAGATCATCAAGCTGGCCAGGACCGGTGACGAGTTCGTCTCCTCCTACTGGGACGGCGCGGCCTGGGTGCAGGCGTCCAGGATGACCGCCGCGCTCACGGTCGGGCAGGTCGGCCTGTTCGGGCTGTCTGCGCAGAACGGCACGTCCATGCGGGCGGACTTCGACTACCTCGCGATCAAGGCGGCGGCGGGCGAGACGGTGGTGCCGGCGGGGCCGTTCACGTTGCGGGCGGCGACGCTGCCGTACCTGTCGGCCGACAGGTCGGGGGCGGTGCGGGCCTCGGCGAAGGCGGGGATGACCAACCTGGCCTTCACCGCCGAGCCCGGCACCGGCGGGGTGCGGCTCAAGGACCTGGCGAGCGGCAAGTACCTGGAGGCGGCGGGCACAGCGGCGGGCACAGCGGCGGGCACAGCTTCTGCCACTGTTCGGCTGGGCGGGACCGGGTCGGTCTTCGAGCTCAGGGACGCGGGCGGCGGCAAGGTCACGGTGTCCTACGGCGGGCGGAACGTCGCGATCAGCGACGGTCGGCTGGTCATGGGGACGGAGGCGGCCAGGTTCCGGATCGAGGGCTACGGCACGGGCGAGCTCACCGTGGACACCAGGGCCAAGGGCACCAAGGTCGGCCCCGACCTGTACGGCGTCTTCTACGAGGACATCAACCACGCGGCCGACGGCGGGCTCTACGCCGAGCTGGTGCAGAACCGCTCGTTCGAGTTCAACGCCGTCGACGAGCCCTCCTACACCGGGCTGACCGCGTGGAGCAAGGCCGAGCGCGGCGCGACCGTCACCCCGGCGGTCACCGGCGAGGACCCGCTGAACACCGGCAACCGCAACTACCTGCGACTCGAGGTGGCGGGCGACGGCACGGCCGGGATGAGCAACGCCGGGTTCAACCGCGGCGTGCCGCTGAAGGCCGGCGAGCGGTACGACCTGTCGCTGTGGGCCCGCCGCGCGCAGGCGGCCCCGCTGACGGTGACCGTCGAGAGCGGCACGGCCGTGCTCGGCAGGGCCATCCTCCAGGTCAAGGCGGGCGGCTGGGCCAGGTACCGGGCCTCGTTCACGGCGTCGGCCACCACCGACGCGGGCCGGCTCGTGGTGCAGGCGCCGGCCGGGCGGACCGACCTGGACATGGTGTCGCTGTTCCCGCGTGAGACGTACAAGGGGCATGGCATGCGGAGCGACCTGGCCGAGATGATCGCGGACCTGAAGCCGCGATTCCTGCGCTTCCCCGGCGGCTGCGTGACCAACGTGGGCACGTACGAGCCCTACGCCGAGACCGGCGACCGGCGCCGCATCTACCAGTGGAAGGAGACGATCGGCCCGGTCGAGGAGCGGCCCACGAACTTCAACTTCTGGGGCTACAACCAGAGCTACGGCATCGGCTACTACGAGTACTTCCAGTTCGCCGAGGACATCGGGGCCGAGGCGCTGCCGGTGCTGTCGGTGGGCGTGAACGGCTGCGGTGAGAACCGGCCGCTGACCGACGAGGCCAAGCTGGCCCGGTGGGTGCAGGACACGCTGGACCTGATCGAGTTCGCCAACGGGCCCGTGACGTCGGAGTGGGGCAAGAAGCGGGCCCGGCTCGGGCATCCACGGCCGTTCGGGCTGGAGTACATCGGGCTCGGGAACGAGGAGATCTATCCCGAGTTCTTCACCAACTATCCGAAGTTCGCGAACGCGATCAGGGCGAAGCACCCGTCCATCAAGATCATCAGCAACTCCGGCCAGACGTCGCAGGGCGCCTGGTTCGACCGGATGTGGCAGTTCGCCCGCGACCAGAAGGCCGACCTGGTCGACGAGCACTACTACAACAGCCCGAGCTGGTTCCTGGCCAACAACCACCGCTACGACACCTATGACCGCGCCGGGCCCAAGGTGTTCGTGGGCGAGTACGCCTCCCGGGGCAACGCCTTCTCCAACGCGCTGGCGGAGGCGTCGTTCATGACGGGCCTGGAGCGCAACTCGGACGTGGTCGAGCTGACGTCGTACGCGCCGCTGCTGGCCAACGTGGACTACGTGGACTGGACGCCGGACCTCATCTGGTTCGACAACGACCAGGCGTACGGGTCGCCGAGCTACCACGTCCAGCGCCTGTTCTCCACCAACGTGGGCGACCGGGTGCTGCCGAGCACGTTCGAGGGCGAGGCTCGGCCCGTCGAGGACATCAAGGGCGCGGTCGGCCTCGGCGCGTGGAACACCGCCGTCAGGTACGACGATGTGCGGGTCACCGCGGCCGACGGCACCGTGCTGCTGTCGGACGACTTCGCCGCGGGCGCGTCCCGGTGGACGCCCGGCCTGGGCGCCTGGGCCGTACAGGACGGGGCCTACGCGCAGACGGCGCTCGTCGAGGACGCCCGCTCCACGACGGGCTCGGCCGACTGGTCGAACTACACGATGGAGGTGACCGCGAGGAAGACCTCCGGCGCGGAGGGCTTCCTGGTGATGTTCGGGGTGCGCGACACCGGCAACTTCTACTGGTGGAACGTCGGCGGCTGGGGCAACACCCAGTCGGCTATCGAGAAGGCCGTCAACGGCGGCAAGTCCTCGATCGCCACCTCGGCCCACACCGTCGAGACCGGCCGCGACTACCGGCTCAGGATCCAGGTCAGCGGACGCAGGATCACGACCTGGATCGACGGGCAGCAGGTCAACGAGTTCATCGACAGCGCCACGGTAGAGCCGCTCTACCAGGTGGTGTCCAGGGACGGGAAGAACGTGACGCTGAAGGTCGTCAACGCGCAGGACACCGCGGTACGCGGCAGCGTGGACCTCGGCGCCGCGCGCGTCCGGTCCACGGCCACGGTCACCACGCTGACCGGCGAGCCGTCCGACACGAACTCGATCGCCGAGCCCGACCGGGTGGCGCCGGTGGAGCGGCGGATGGACGGCTTCTCCGCGGCCTTCACCTACGACTTCCCCGCCCACTCGGTGACGTTCGTCAAGCTCACCGAACGCTGACCGCCCAGGGCGGGCCTCCTCCGATGGAGGCCCGCCCCCTACGGGACCACGCGGTAGTGGGTGGTCATCCGGCCCCCGTCGTCGAGCACGTGGAACGCGATCAGCGGCGGCCATTCGTAGTCGGCGCACGCGCCGATCGTCGTGCCGCCCTCCCACGGCAGCTTCAGCGTGGACACCACGCCCCCGCCCACCAGCAGCGGACGCCCCGCGAACGTGGTCGCGGCGGCCGTGTGGGCGTGGCCGACGAGCACGGCGCGCACGTTGGAGTGGTCCGCGATCAGCTCTTCGAGGCGCTCGTGCCGGTGCAGCCTGATCTCGTCGACCAGGCTGTGCAGGAGCACCGGCGGATGGTGGAACGCCACGAACACCGGCAGTTCCGTGCCGCCGAGCACGCCCTCCAGCCAGGCGAGCGTCTCGTCCTCCAGATGGCCCGCGGGCTGCCCCGGGATGGACGAGTCGCACATCGCGTAGACGGCGCCGGCCGTGCGGAGCACCTGGTTGACGGGGCCGACGGCCGGCTCCTCGCCGAGCAGGACCCGGCGGAACTCGCCCCTGACGTCGTGGTTGCCGGGGCCGACCAGGACGGGGTGGCGGGAGGTGAGCACCTTGGCGGCGCTCTCGTACTCCTCGGCCAGCCCGTGGTCGGCGATGTCGCCGGTGACGAGGACGGCGTCGAGGTCGCCGGGCAGGGCATCGAGGTAACGCATGACGGCGTCGGCGCGGCCCACGCTCTCGGGGGTGGCGCCGATGTGGATGTCACTCAGGTGAGCGATCACGATCATGAAGGTGATCCTTCCTTTTCCGCCCACGGTAGGCGCCTTCCGGACCACACGTAAGATCCGGTTTCATGACGAAAGATTGGGCCGGTTCCGGGGTGGACCTGCATCTGGAGCCGGCCTCGTGGGGCGGGCGGCGGCGGGCGCTCGAGGACGCGCTGCGGCAGGCGGTCAGGGACGGGCGGCTGCCGCGCGGCACCCGGCTGCCCTCCACCCGGGCGCTGGCCGCCGAGCTGCGGCTGTCGCGCGGCACGGTGAGCGCGGCGTACGACCAGCTCGTCGCGGAGGGCTATCTGGCGACCCGGCCCGGCTCGGCGACGGAGGTCGTGGGCGGGGCGTACCCGCCCACCGGCTCCTGCGCCGGTGCCGAGGAACCGGCCGCGCCCGTGCACGACCTGCGCCCGGGGCGGCCCGACGTGTCCGCCTTCCCGGCCCGCGCCTGGTTGCGCGCCACCCGCCACGTGCTCGCGACCTCGCCGGCCGAGGTCTTCGGCCTCTGCGACCCGCGCGGCCGGATCGAGTTGCGGGCGGCGCTCACCGGCTACCTGGCCAGGACCCGCGGGGTCGTCACCACGCCGGACCTGATCCTGGTCACCACGGGCTTCGTCCAGGCCCTCAACCTCCTGGCCGCCGTCGTCGAGGGCCCGATCGCGATGGAGGACCCGGGGCACGACTTCTACCGCGAGGTGGTCCGCCGTACCGGGCACGACGTCGTCCCACTGCCGGTGGACGAGCTGGGCGCGCGGGCCGAGACGCTCACCTCCGCCACGGCGGCGGCGATCGTGACGCCCGCGCACCAGTACCCGATGGGCGTCCCCCTGCACCCGCGCCGCCGCCACGCGCTGCGCGAGTGGGGCGGCCTGGTCGTCGAGGACGACTACGACGGGGAGTTCCGCTACGACCGCCAGCCTGTCGGCGCGCTCCAGGGCACCGCCCCCGACCAGGTCGTCTACTTCGGCACCACCTCCGAGACGCTCGCCCCCGCGCTGCGCCTGGCCTGGATGGCGGTGCCGCGCGCCCTGATCGGCCCGCTCACCGAGGCCAAGCTGCACGCCGACATCCACACCGAGGCGCTCGGCCAGCTCGTCCTGGCCAGGCTGATCGAGACCCACGCCTACGACCGGCACGTCCGCGCCGCCCGCCTGCGCTACCGGCGCCGCCGCGACCTGCTGCGCGCCCGCCTCGCCGCGGCCCTGCCGGACGCGGAGCTGCCCGGCGTGGCGGCCGGGCTCCGCGGTCTCTTCCTCCTGCCCGAGGCCGGGCCGGGCGAGTCCGTGCTGCTCGACGCCTGCGAGCGCCGCGGCATCGCCCTGCGCCCCGCCTCCCCGCTCTGGCACGAACGGGGGCGACCGGGCCTGCTCATCGGGTACGCCGCCCCCTCCGAACGCGCCTACCCGGCCGCGCTCGACGCCCTGACCGAAGCGATCGCGGAGGCCGGGCGACCCTGACCGAAGCGAACACCGGCGCCGGGAACTCGGCCATCGTGCCGGCCGTTGTCCAGGGTGAGCGCACGATCCCAGATCGGGGGGCGGAGGAGGGACATGGGCTGGCACTACCGCAAGTCAATCAAGGTCGGGCCGTTCCGGATCAACCTGTCGCGGCACGGTGTCGGCCACAGCTACGGCAACCGGCGTTTCCATGTCTCGACCACCCCCGACGGCCGCCGTCACGTCACGGTCCGCCTGCCCGGCGGCTTCCATGTCGGCAAGACGTTCGGCGGCGGGCGCTACCCGCGGCACTACTGACACTCGGCGGTCTCACGACCGCTTGAGATAGAACGGGCCGGAGGTGGAAGCCTCCGGCCCGTCCACTTTTCCCCCTTTCGCGATGCCCGTGGCGGGATCAGAGTGGGCGAATGAGCCCTCACATGACTCCTGAGGAGTTCCGCCGCCACGGCAGGCAGGTCGTCGACTGGATCGCCGACTACCTCGCGGGCATCGAGTCCTATCCAGTGATGTCCCAGGTCAAGCCCGATGAGATCCGCCGCGCGCTGCCGTCGGGGCCGCCCGAGCGGGGCGAGCCCTTCGAGGCCGTGCTGGCGGATCTGGAGCGGATCCTGCTGCCCGGGGTCACGCACTGGCAGCATCCCGGCTTCTTCGGCTACTTCCCCTCCAACAGCAGCGGCCCCGCCATCCTGGGCGACCTGCTGTCCAGCGGGCTCGGCGTGCAGGGCATGCTCTGGGTGACCAGCCCGGCGTGCACGGAGCTGGAGACCGTGGTGGTGGACTGGCTGGCCGAGTTGCTGGGCCTGCCGGCGCACTTCCGCACCGACGCGAGGGGCGGCGGCGTCATCCAGGACTCGGCGTCGAGCGCGTGCCTGGTCGCGCTGCTCGCGGCGCTGCACCGGGCCGGCGGCGGGCGGGTCGCCGCCGAGGGGATCGACCGGCGCTACACGCTGTACGTCACCTCCCAGACGCACTCGTCACTGGAGAAGGCGGCTCGGATCGCGGGGCTGGGGGCGGCCGGTGTACGGGTGGTGGACGTCGATCCGGTCACGCTGGCCATGGACCCCGGCCGGCTGCGTACGGCGCTGGCCGAGGACGAGGCGGCGGGCACCGTACCGGCCATGGTGTGCGCCACGGTGGGCACCACCTCCACCACGGCCATCGACCCGGTGCCGGCCATCGGCGAGGTGTGCCGCGAGCGCGGCCTCTGGCTGCACGTCGACGCGGCCTACGCCGGGGTCGCGGCCGTCTGCCCCGAGTTCCGCTGGCTGAACGACGGCGTGGGCGAGCACGCCGACTCCTACTCGACCAACCCGCACAAGTGGCTGCTCACCAACTTCGACTGCACCGTGCTCTGGACCGCCGACCGGGCCCCGCTGCTGGGCGCGCTGTCCATTCTGCCCGAATACCTCAGGAACACCGCCACCTCGGCCGGCTCCGTCGTCGACTACCGGGACTGGCAGGTGCCGCTGGGCCGGCGCTTCAGGGCGCTGAAGCTGTGGTCGGTGATCCGCTGGTACGGGGCCGAGGGGCTGCGCGAGCACATCCGCAAGAGTGTCGGCCTGGCTCAGGAGCTGGCGTCGTGGATCGCCGCCGACCCCGGGTTCGACCTGCACGAGCCGCACCCGCTCGGGCTCGTGTGCTTCCGCCCGGTGTGGCCGGGGCTCGGGCCGGACGAGGCGGACCGGGCCACGACGCGGCTGATGGAGCTGCTCAACGCGAGCGGATCTCTCTACCTGACCCACACCAGGGTCGCGGGCCGGGTGGTGCTGCGCGTGGCCGTCGGGGGCACGGCGACGGAGCGGCGGCACGTGGAGCAGGCGTGGGAGCAGATCCGCTGGGAGCACGCGGCCCTGTCGGCCTCACTCCCGTGAGGGCTATCCGTAGCGCCCGGCCAGCTCCCGCCCGATCCTGGCCAGCTCGGCCCTGACCTCCTCCGGCTCCACCACCTCCACCCGCGCGCCCCAGCCGGCGAGCTGCTCGGCGATCGTCAGCGGCATCGGCGCCGCCACCCGCGCCCTGACCCGTCCGTCCGCCTCCTCGCCTTCGACGTGGCAGTGGCGGCCGAAGTGGTCTCGCAGGATCGGCAGGAACCGGGCGGAGATCAGCACGGTGGCGGAGACCGTCGAGCGCCGCCGCTCCATCTCGTCCACGACGCGCTCCCAGGCCCGCGTGAGCTCGAAGTCGCCGGGCCGCTCGAACTCCGTCTCCAGCACGGTGGCCCCGGAGATCCGATCGACCCGGAAGGTCCGCTGGCCCCGCTCGGTCCCGGCCAGCAGATACCAGACGTCGTCCTTGTCCACCAGCCCCCAGGGATCGACCACCCGCTCGGTACGCTCGCCGCGGCGCCCCTCGTACCCGATCCTGACCTGGCGGCGCCGCACGGTGGCCGCCTGCAGCACCTCCACCAGCTCGGGCCGCCCCTTCTCCGGCTCGCCCCAGCGCGCGGGATCGACCACCACGGCCGCGGCGGCCACCTCCGCGTCGGCCCTGAACGTCTGCGGCAGCGCCCGCAGCAGCTTCCGCAGGGCGGACTTGACCTCGGGGGCGGCGGCCGCGGCCGGGCCGGCGAGCAGGAACAGCGCCTGCGCCTCGTGCGCGGTGAGCCCGGTCAGATCGGTACGGGCACCGCCCAGCAGCGACCACCCGCCACCCCGCCCCGCCTGCGGATACACCGGGATCCCGGCAGCGGACAACGCCTCGAGGTCCCGCCGGGCGGTGGCGACGGACACCTCCAGCTCCTCGGCCAGCTCCCCCGCCGTCACCCGCCCCCGCGCCTGCATCAGCAGCAGGACGGCCACCAGTCGATCAGCTCGCATACCGGCGATTCTCCCGCACAAAGCGCTCACTCTGTGAGCACTTTGCTGGCCCACCTCTCGGCGGTTCTGTCATCCTGGAGCCGTGTCGCGGCCGCGCATCCTCCTCACCGCCCCGCCCCGGACCGGCAAGACCACGGTGATCCGCCGCCTCGCCGGGCTGCTGCGCGAGGCGGGCACACCGGTCTGCGGTTTCCTCAGCGACGAAATACGCGAGCACGGGCAGCGGACGGGCTTCGCCGTGGCGGACTTCGCCGGCCACCGGGCCGTCATGGCCCACCGCTCCTGGGTCTCCGGTCCCCGGATCGGGCGCTACGGCGTCAACGTGCCCGCCTTCGAACGCATCGCGCTGCCGGCCATGGAGCAGGCGCTGGAGGCGAAGGGCGCGGTCACGCTCATCGACGAGATCGGCCCGATGGAGCTGCTGTCACCGGCCTTCATGCCCCAGTGCGCAGCCCTGTTCGCGGCCGGGCTCCCGATCGTCGCCACGGTCCACCAGCGCACCCGCCCGCGCCTGGAGGCCGACCTGGTCGAGGTCACGCCGCAGAACCGCGACGACCTCCCGGAGACGCTCAGCCGGCTTCTCCTACCCTGACCCTCAGGGGTCGTCCACGCGCAGCCCGAACGCCGACAGCCCCTGCTCGTGATGCTCGATCATCCCGAGCCGCCGGTAGAAGGCGTGGTTGGCCGGCCCTTCCGGGGTCGACTCGTGATCGGTGGTGAGCATGAAGTAGCGGCAGTGCGCGTAGCGCTCCATCAGGTGCCCGAGCAGCCGCCGCCCGATGCCCTGACCGTGAAACCCCTTGTCGACCAGCAGCTCCTGGACGTAGCAGATCATCTCATCGTCGGACACGGTCCGGGCCAGGCCGAGCAGCCGCCCGGATTCGTCCCTGGCGGTGATGACGAGATGCGAGTTCGACAGGCTCCGGCACACTCGGGAGATGTCCCGGGTCCAGACGCTCCAGCCGACCGAGTCGTACAGCGCGAAGATCTCGGCTTCGTCGAACGACGTCTCCTGAGCGATGATCACCAATTACGAGGCTCCTGCCATCGAGACCTTGGGCACCGAAAGGTACCGTATGCCCGCATCCCGCCTCATCCTGCTCTGCGGCCTGCCCGGCGCGGGCAAGACCACCCTCGCCCGCCACCTGGCCGTCCGCGCATTGGGGGCGGCCGTGGAGCTGCGCTATCTGGAGGTCCCGATGGAGGAGCTGTGACGCCGCCTGAAGCACCGTAACGAGAGCGGCGCCCCCGGCACGGTACCGATCACCCGGGAGCTGCTCGAACGCTGGACGCCTGTCTTCGAGGCCCCTGACGAGGAAGAGCTCGCGTTGTACGACGAGCCCGTGTGCTGAGCGAGAAAGGGGTGGAGCTATGGGGATTCGAACCCCAGACCTCCTCCATGCCATGGAGGCGCGCTACCAACTGCGCCATAGCCCCTTGCGATCACCAAGTGTATCGGAGTCCCGGAGGGTTCGTGTCACGCCCAGGCCCCGTGGTACGTCTTAGGGTCTATGCCGACCTTTGAGGACCACCGAAGCCTGCTGATCGGAGTCGCCTACCGCATCCTCGGCAGCGTCGCCGACGCCGAGGACGTCGTTCAGGAGGCCTGGCTGCGGTGGTCGGGAGTGGACCAGGAGGGCGTCGAGGATCCCAAGGCGTACCTGGTCAGGGTGACCTCGCGGCTGGCCATCGACCGGCTGCGGTGGGTCAGGTCGCGGCGGGAGTCGTACGTGGGGCCCTGGCTGCCCGAGCCGATCAGCACCGGGCCCGACGGCGCCGAGCGGGCCGAGCTGGCCGATTCGGTGGAGCTGGCGCTGCTGGTCGTGCTGGAGACGTTGTCACCGCTGGAGCGGGCCGTGTTCGTGCTGCGGGAGGCGTTCGACCTGCCGTTCGCCGAGATCGCGGAGATCATCGGGCGGGCCGAGCCGGCCACCAGGCAACTGGCGCGGCGGGCGCGGGACCACGTACGCGACAAGCGACCCCGGTTCGAGGTGGACAGGGGCGAGCGGCGGCGGATGACCGAGCGGTTCATCAGCGCGTCGACCGGCGGCGACCTCGACGCCCTGATCGCGCTGTTCGCCGACCAGGTGACGGTCGTCAGCGACGGCGGAGGCAAGGCCAGGGCGGCGCTGCGGGTCATCACCGGCGCCGAGAACGTCGGCCGCTACCTGATGTCCATCAACACGCCCACGAACATCGCCCGCTTCATGGCCTCCATCGGCATGGCGGACATCGAGGGGCTGTCGATCGGGACGGCCGTGGTGAACAACGCCCCGGCCGTCGTCATCTCGGCCGGCGGGCGGGTGATCACGGTCATCTCGCTGATGGTGCTCGACGGGAGGATCGAGACGATCTACCTGCTCGCCAACCCGGAGAAGATCGGCCACCTCACGCCCGTCTGAGGCTCGGGCGGCCGGCCCTGCGGCTCGGGCGGCCGGCCCTGCGGCTCGGGCGGCCGGCCTCGCGGACCTGCGGCTCAGGCGGCCTGGCGGGCCAGGATGCCGGCCTCGCGGACCAGCCGCCGCAGGTTCACGCCGGAGTCGTACAGGATCCTGGCGGCGCCGTTGGAGTGGTCGGCGAGCAGGCCCCACAGCAGCCGCTCCCCGGTGACCGGGCCCGGCCGGCACCTCGCCACCTCGATCACCTTTCTGGCGTGCATGGCCAGCGGGATCTCCCCGAGCGGCCCGTACAGGGTCACGCGGAGCGGGCGTACGCGGGAGCGGCGCAGGCGCCACAGGCCGGGGTCGTCCGCGCCGGCCCGGGTACGGCGGCGCACCTCGTCGAGGTCGATGCCCAGCGTGGCGAGCAGGGCGCGCGCGTCACCGGGGGCCACGCGCTCGCGCACGTCGGCCGCCGAGACGGTGAAGGACGGCAGCGAGAACGGCCTGACCTCGGCCAGCCCCAGCAGCATGAGATCGGCCTCCAGCGCCGGTCGTCCCGCGTCGAGCGCGTGGATCCCCGCTCTGACCACCGCCCGGCGGGCGTCCTGTGTGAACCTGGCGAACATCACCTGCTCCTACCTCCCCGTCCTGCGCGCGTGCTTGCGGTGGGCGGACTGCCGCCGGACCCCGAGCGCGTCGGCGATCTGCTCCCACGACCAGCCCTGGGCGCGGGCGTTCGACACGTGCATCGCCTCGAGCTCCTCCAGCAGGGCCCGGAGCGCGGCGACCGCAGCCAGGCCGGTCCCGGGGTCGTGGTCGGTGGCCGCCTCGGCGAGTTGCGTTGCCTTCATGGGCGTCAGCATGTGCTGACAAGCACCCGCTTGTCAACACATGCTGACGGATTCGTCCGGCCTGGTTCAGTTCCCGCAGGTGGTGCGCATGGTCAGGGCCGCGTCCTCCAGCGACAACGCGACCTCCACCCGGCCCAGCTCCGCCGTGCCGCTCACATGGGTGCCGCCGCACGGGATCGACGCCTCACCCTCGGGCAGCGAGCATCGCCACGTACGGCGGGCCGTCAGTCCCGGCCCCGGCACGTCGACCCGCACCGGGGCGTCGGCGGCCACCCATGCCTCCAGCCGGTCGTTCACCTGCCGCGCCACCTGCGCCGGGTCCAGGTCGTCGCCCGAGAAGCCCTTCTTGCGCAGCGACTTGCCCAGCCGGTAGACGTCCACGCTCCCGTGCGGCCCGATCCGCGACGAGGTGATCGCCGCCTGGTCGAAGTCGGGATGCCCGAGCGCGTCGGGCCTGACGTCCTTGCGCCAGCGGCCGGCCAGGGCGGCGTTGAGGGCGAGAGCGGCCAGGTGGCAGGCCGTGTGGCCGGCCGAGAGCGCGGCGCGGAAGTCCGCGTCCACCTCCAGGTCCACCTCGGACCCCACGGGCAGCGGGGCCGGCGTCACGTGGACCACCAGCCACTCCCAGTCCTCGTCGCCGCGCCTGGCCGGCACCGCCTCGCCGAGGAGGACCTCACCGGTCTTCGACTGGGCCCCTGTAACGCAGTCGACGACCGGCAGGCCCCCGATCGTGCCCCGGTCGGCGGGCTGGTCGGGCCAGGTGTGGTCGAGGGGATGGAAGGGTGTCTCGGCTACGACGAGACCGTGCAGGCCCCCCACCGGCACGGTCCCGACGATCGGGGAGCGGCCGCTGGTCCGGCCGCCGGGGAAGGTGACGAGGGTCGAGTTCACCCGGTCATCCTCGCAGCAGGCGTTCGTCCTCCAGGTAGCGGTCGCGGCCGGCGTACAGGCCGGTGAGGAGCTGGGCGACGAGGACCACGAAGATCAGCGCGTACGGCAGCGCCCACCCTCCGGTCGCCTGGTGCAGCACGCCCACCAGCAGCGGGCCGGCCCCGGCGATGAGGTATCCGGCGCTCTGCCCGAAGGCCGACAGCGCGGCCGTGGTCTCCGGCGTACGGGTGCGCAGCGCCAGCATCATCAGCGCCAGCGGGAACGACCCCATCCCCACGGCCACGAACACCACCCACACCATCGCCGTGGACGCCGGCGCCAGCCACAGCCCCAGGAACCCGACCGCGTAGAAGGCGACGAGCCCGACCACCATGGGACGCTGGTCGCGGAAGCGCGAGGCGATCATGGGGACGGCGATCGAGACGGGGATGTTGAGCGCGGTGAACACGCCGAGGACGAGCCCGGCCTGCGGGGTGGTGTAGCCGCCGTCGGTGAGGATGGTGGCGAGCCAGCCGAACATGATGTACGCGATCATCGACTGCGTGCCGAAGTAGACCGCGATCATCCAGGCCAGCCTGCTGCCCACCATCTGCCGCAGGCCCGCGTCCCGGCCGCCCGTGTCCCGCTCCGGCTCACTGCGCAGCAGCGCAAGCCACGGAATGACGGCGACGGCGGCCAGGGCCGCCCACACGCCGAGCGCGATGTGCCAGTCCCCCGACGCGCGCTCGATCGGCACGGTCGCGGCGGCGGCCAGCATGGTGCCCGCCGCCAGGGCCGTGGTGTAGACGGTGGTCATGATCCCGGTGCGAGCCGGGAAGTGACGCTTGATCAGCGTCGGGATCAGCACGTTGCCCACGGCGCCGCCGGACAGCGCCACCGCGCTGCTCAGCAGGAACACGGGGGCCGAGTCGACCAGCGACCTGACCAGCAGGCCCGCGCCCAGCGTGACCAGGGCGAGCAGCAGCAGCCGGTGCTCGCCGATCCGCCGGGCCAGGGTGGGCGTGACCGCGCCTACACTGGCGAAGGCCAGGACGGGCAGCGTGGTCAGCAGGCCCGTGCCCACGCTCGTCATGCCGAGCGCGCCGGAGAGCTGGTCGAGCAGCGGCCCCACACTGGTGACGGCCGTGCGCAGGTTGAGCGCGGCGAGGACGATCCCCAGCACGAGGAGCCAGGCGAGGGGCGTGGTTCTGCCTCGGGACTCTTGGGCGAGCACAGTCATGCGGGGGAAATCCTCCACTCATCAAATCATGGGACGAATCACCACCTTAACAGGACCGAAATGTCCATTTATTCCTGGGCATGGCAAGACCCCCGGAACCGGGTTCCGGGGGTCTCGTGGACATCACAGGACGGGGCGGGGGCCCTCCGGCGGCTCGTTGCGCGGGGGCACGGGGCCGGGAGGCGGGAGCGTTCCACCGGGGTGGAGGTCGTTGCCGCCCACGGTGCCGGGCGGGACCCGGTCGTCGCCGTCGCCGTACATGGAGCCGCGCTCGTGCTTGCCGGGCACGTCGCCGCGCTGGTGCGGGCCGGGCACGTCGCCGCGCCAGGCGCCGGTCTCTCCGCCGCGCGACTCGACGAACTCCTTGAAGCGCTTGAGGTCGCCGACGACGCGCAGGCGGACGAGCTGCAGCCAGTCGCCCGCGGTCTCGACGAAGCCCTCGGGGTCGTACTCCATCTGGAGCGTGACCCGGGTCGTGCCGTCGCTGATCCGGTGGAAGGTCACCACACCGGCGTGATGCGGCCGCTCGGCGGAGCGCCAGGCGATCCGCTCGTCCGGGTGCTGCTCGGTGATCTCGGCGTCGAACTCGCGCTTCACGCCGGCGATCTCCGCCACCCAGTGCGTACGGGTGTCGCTGATCTGTTTGACCAGTTCGACGCCCTCCATGAACTCGGGAAAGCTCTCGAACTGCGTCCACTGGTCATAGGCGACCTTGATGGGGACGTTGACATCTTCGGAGTGCTCGATCGTGCTCATGGGATCAGCCACTGCCCGCGTACGCCGCCGGTTAACGCCGCCGCCACAGCCAGTAGAGGCCCACGAGGGGCAGCACGAGCGGGATGAACAGGTAACCCTTGCCGTAAGCGGACCACACGGTCTCGTCGGGGAAGGCGGCCCGATCGAGGACGCTGGCGGTGCCGATGATCAGCACACCGGCCAGTTCGATGCCCAGCGCGACCAGCGCGAGCCGGCGCGCGCCGCGCCAGAGGGCGACGGTGAGCACGATGTAGACGAGCGCCGCGAACGCCGACAGCGCGTACGCCAGCGGCGCCTCCCCGAACCTCGTGGCGATCTGCACGCCCGCCCGCGCCCCGGCGGCCAGCGAGAACAGCCCGTAGACCGCGATCAGGGCACGACCGGGCCCGGCGCCGATGGAGGTGGTCATGCCACGCCCTGCCAGATCTGCAGCAGCCGGGCGTTCATCACCGCGACCGCGAACCCCGCGACGACCAGGATCGCCGGCCCCCACCTGCTCCGCTCGGCCAGCCCCAGGAACACCCCGGCGGGCGGGATCAGCGCCTCGCCGATGAGATAGCCGAACAGCGTGGCCTTCTCGTCAGGCCCCTGACCGCCCGACACCGCCACGATCACGAAGCCGGCCTGCACCAGCACCGCCACCTCGAGCAGCGCGAAGCCGACCAGCAGCACCATGCCCATCGGGCGGTCGCGAACGGCGACGATCAGGCTCGCCAGCATGAGCAGCAGCGCACCGGCGATGACGATCGTGGAGACGACGGTGTTCATCAGGGGCCAAGGCTATCGCCCGCCGGGGCCGCCCTCGTTTCCGGGCAGTCCGCCCTGGATGCCGTCGAGCACCCAGTTGAGCCCGCGCTCGAAGTTGTCGTCGGCCCCCCACACCCCCTGCTCGATCATCGGCGCCAGCCGCGGCAACCGGCCCTCCTCGACCAGCTCCTTGATGTACGGCTCCGCCACCGCCACCCGCTCGGCCTCGTTGATCCCCTTCTCCCGGGGCGCCCCCCGCTCCACCGCCTCCCTGACCACGAACCCGGTCATGTAGTCGTTGAAGGCGGCCAGGAACCGCCAGGCCGTCAGCGGCTCCACCCCGAGCCCGTCGAAGGCCGCCAGCTTCTGCTCCACGTGCCGCAGCCCGTTCGGCCCCACGGCCACCCGCTGCGTGATCAGGTCGACCCGCCAGGGATGCCGCCGCACCAGCTCGCGCTCGCGCCGGGCCATCAGCAGCAGCGCCTCCCGCCAGTGCGCCGGCAGCGGCTCCTCGACGAGCACCTCGGCGGCGACCTCGTCGAGCATCAGCGCCAGCAGGTCCTCCTTGCGCTCGATGTAGGAGTACAGCGTCATCGCCCGCGCGTCCAGCGCGGCGGCCACGCGCCGGATGGAGACCGCGGGCAACCCTTCCGCGTCGGCGATCGCGATGGCCGCCGCCACGATCGCCTCCCGGGTCAGCGCGGGCCGGCGGGGCGGCGAGGGTCTCGACCATATGGAGCTCACAGGGGACAGCGTACGGAGATGATACGGTGTACGACATGCGATACAGCGTACGAACCACAGGTCTGGTGGTCCTCCTGGGCGTCGTCATGACGATGCTGGACACCACGATCGTCAACGTCGCACTCGAAACCCTGTCCCGCGACTTCGGCGCCACGCTGGCCACCGCGCAGTGGGCGGTCACCGGCTACCTGCTGGCCCTGTCGATGACGGTCCCGGTCACCGGCTGGGCGGTGGGCAGGTTCGGCACGAGGAACGTCTGGTTGCTCTCGCTGGTGCTGTTCGTCGCGGGCTCCGCTCTGTGCGCCGCCGCCTGGTCGGTGGGCAGCCTGGTCGCCTTCCGCGCCGTGCAGGGGCTGGGCGGGGGCCTGCTGCTGCCGGTCGGCCAGATGATGCTGGCCCAGGCGGCCGGCCGGGAGCGGATGGGCCGCGCCATGGCCCTGATCTCGATCCCCGCGATGCTGGCGCCCGTGCTCGGGCCGCCGCTCGGCGGCGTGATCGTGGAGGGCCTCGGCTGGCGCTGGCTCTTCCTGATCAACGTGCCGATCTGCGCGGCGGCGCTGGCGGCGGCGTTCCTGCTGCTGCCCCGCGAGCCGGGCGCGGCCCCGCGGAGCCTCGACGTGCCCGGCCTGGCGCTGCTCTCCCCCGGCCTGGCCGCGGTGGTCTACGGGCTGTCGGAGGTGGGCAACGGGGCCTCTCCCCTGCACCCCGCGCCGTGGATCGGCGTGGCGCTGGTGACGGCGTTCGTGGTGCGGGCGCTGCGCACCTCGGGGACGCTGCTGGACCTGCGGTTGTTCGGCGACCGCGGGTTCGCCGCGGCGGTGGCCGCGATGGTGTGCTACTCGACCGCCATGTTCGGTTTCACCGTGCTCGTCCCCCTCTACAGCCAGCTCGCCGAGGGCGGGACCGCGCTCGACGCCGGGGTGCTGCTCGCCCCGATGGGCGTCGGCGCGGCGATCACGATGCCGATCGCGGGCAAGCTCACCGACAGCCGGGGGCCGCGCGGCGTCGGAGCGGCGGGCGTCGTGCTGGCGGTGGCCGGGATCGTGGCGTTCGTGCTGCTCGGCGGGGGTCTGGCGCCGATGTTCGTGCTCGGGCTCGGCCACGGGCTGGTCTCGACGTCGGTGATGGCCGCCGCGTTCAAGACCCTGGAGCGGGCCGCGATCCCGGCGGCGACCACGCTGAGCACCATCGCGGTACGGCTCGCCGCGCCGTTCGGCGTCGCGCTGCTGACCGTGCTGCTGCAGACGGTCACCCGGGTCGGCGTGGAGCGGCCCTTCACCTACGCCTTCTGCGCCGCGATCGCCCTGGCCGCGGTCTCGCTGGTGCCGATCGCGCTCATAGGATCGAAGGCGTGGAGAGGATCCTCGTCAGCGCCTGCCTGATGGGCCGCAGGGTGCGTTACGACGGCGGCGCGAAGACCAGTTCCGACGCCTGGCTGGCCGGCTGGCGGGAGGAGGGGCGGCTGGTGCCGTTCTGTCCCGAGGTGGAGGGCGGGCTGCCGATCCCCCGCCCGGCCGCCGAGATCGAGGGCGGGGCGGGCGGGGCCGCCGTGCTGTCCGGCGCGGCCCGCGTGCTGGCGACCGACGGGTCCGACGTGACGGCCGAGTTCCTGTCGGGCGCGCGGGCGGCGCTCGAGACCGCGCGCTCGCACGGCATCCGGCTGGCGGTGCTCAAGGAGGGCAGCCCCTCGTGCGGCGCGCTGGCCGTCTACGACGGCTCCTTCGAGGGGCGCCGGGTCCCCGGGCAGGGCGTCACGACGGCGCTGCTGGAGCGCAACGGGATCCGGGTGTTCAGCGAGGAGCAGGTCCCGCAGGCCGCCGACTATCTGCGCACCCTGGAGACGTAGAACGCTCCGGCCAGCCCGGTGGCGAGCAGGGTCGCCATGATGCCGTGATACCAGGTGAGCAGCGCGGTGGCCTCGCCACTGCCGAACGCCAGCGCCAGGATCCCCAGCAGCACCCCGCCCAGCGCGGCGGCGTGACTGTAGATGAGCCCGTCCCAGGCCCAGTGCCGGCCGGTGAGGGCGCCGTACGCGCCGGCCAGCATGGCTCCCACGCACAGCGTCTCCACGATCGCGGCCGGGACGATCACGGGTTCGCGCACCGGCCCGAGCGGGATTCCGGCGTGCATGAGCGCGAACCCGAAGAAGATCAGCGCGTAGAGCAGCGCGAGCCCGCCCAGTGCCCTGCGGAGTGCGTCCATGCCCCTACGGTCCCACCGCGCGAGGGCGGCGCAATCGTCCCTAGGGAGACGGCGGGCCTACGCCGTCCGCAGTAGGCAGCAGCCGTCTCACCAGGCGGATCACCTCGTCGATCGTCACCTTGGCGTCCTCGTCGGACTCGCAGGCGGCCACCTCGCGCCCCGCCTCGCCCATCATCGTGGTGAGCAGCACCACGAGCACGTGGCTCTCCCGCGTGTCCGCCAGGCCGAGCAGGCGCTTGTTGCCGCCGATCCAGTCCCACCCGCGCTGCCTGCGCAGCGTGGTGAACTCGGCGGGCCCGTCGTTCTCCAGGAACAGCCTGGCCACCTCGCGCTGCTCCCACGAGCCCTCCAGGTACGCCCGGGCGCCGGCCAGGAAGCGCTCGCCCGTGCCCGCGGTGGCCTTGGCCGCCCTGGAGGTGCGCTCCTCCTGGCCCCGCATGAACTGCTCCCACAGTGCCAGGAACAGGCCCGGCTTGCCCCCGAAGTGGTGGTACAGGCTGCCGACGCTGATCCCCGAGGTCTCCACGATGTCGGCGACGGTGGCCTCGGCGTACCCCTTGGCCAGGAAGACGTCGCGGGCCGCGCTCAGCAGGGTGTCCCGCGTGCCGCTCGAACGGCTCCAGCGTCGGCTCTTCATCAGTACTCCCAGGTGTCGGTGCGCTGCTCGTGGCTGATGCAGAACACCCCCGTGCCGTGGCCGCCCTTGGCCAGGTCCACCCGGATCCAGCCGTCGGCGCGGGCGACCTTGGCGGTGTAGCCGCTGACCGGGGTGGCCGACACCAGGCGGCAGCCTTCGGGGCCGAGCGTGAACACGACCTCGCCGCCTTTCACGGTGATGACTTTCGGCGGTTTCCTGGGCGTCGGCGCGGAGGTTTTGCTAGTTGTCGGCTTTATCGTCGTACGGCGGGGAGTGGGAGTAGAAGTCGGTTTTGGAGTGGGTGTCGGTTTTTGCGTCGGTTTTGGTGGCGGAACCACGCGCGGCGCATTGTCGTCCGCCGCGATCGTCTGCGCCAGAAAAGGCTCGACGTTCACATCGTCCACGAACTCGTTACGCAGCACGCCACGCACGCCGAACCACGAGACCGACACGGCGACCACGGTGGCCCCGCACCAGATCGCGGCATATCTCAGGGTTCGACGCATGAGAGGCATTATGTACGGCCCCAGTACGGTAGGTGCCCATGGCGACGGTTCTCGTAGTCGAAGACGACGAATTCGTGAGATCGGCGATCATTCACGAGCTCGGCCGGCGGCAGCACGCCGTCCGCAGCGCGGGCTGCGCCCTCGACGCGCTCAGGGAGATCTCCCAGAGCCCGCCGGACGCCGTCATCCTCGACCTCGGCCTGCCCGACCTGGACGGCTCCGAGGCGCTGCGCATGGTCCGCGGCATCTCCGACGTACCGGTCATCGTGGCCACGGCCCGCGACGACGAGGCCGAGATCGTCCGGCTGCTGCGCGCGGGCGCCGACGACTACCTGGTCAAGCCGTTCTCCGGCGACCACCTCAGCGCCCGGCTGGACGCCGTGCTGCGCCGCGCCAGGTCCGCGCCCGCGCCGCGGCTGCTCCAGGTCGGCGGCCTGGTCGTGGACGCGGACCGGCGCGAGGCCGCGCTCGACGGCGGCCCGCTCTCGCTCACCAGGCGCGAGTTCGACCTGCTCGCCTACCTCGCCGCGCGGGCCGACCGGGTCGTGACCCGCAAGGAGTTGCTGGCGGAGGTCTGGCGGGTGGCCTACGGCGACGACCAGACGATCGACGTGCACCTGTCGTGGTTACGCCGCAAGCTCGGCGAGAGCGCCGCGCGGCCCCGCTACCTGCACACCGTGCGCGGCGTCGGCTTCATGCTGTCGGCGCCCCGATGAGAGGGCCGCGATGAGAGGGCCGCGATGAGAGGGCCGCGATGAGGAGGACGCTGGCGGTGCTGATGGTCGCCGTCACCTCGATGGTCGCGCTGGCCTTCCTGGTGCCGCTCGCGCTGATCGTCAGGGAGACCGCGCAGACCAGGGCGGTGGCCGCCGCCGAGCGGCAGGCGTCGGCGCTGGTGCCGGTGCTGGCCCTGACGACCAGGGACGCCGATCTCGGGCTCGCGATGGCCCGCACCGAGGCGGGGCGGCGCGGCCTGCTGGCCATCCACGTCAAGGGCGGTGCGACGGCGGGCGCCGGCCGCGCCCCGGCGGCGGAGGTGGCCAGGGCCGCCGAGCAGACCAGGGCGAGCACGGTCGAGCTGGGCGGCGGTTACGTGCTGCTGCGGCCCGTCGCCCTGGACGGCGGCAGAGGCGCGGTGATCGAGGTGTTCGTCCCCGCCGACGATCTCAACCGGGGCGTCCTGACCTCGTGGGCGGTGCTGACCGGGGTGGCCGTGGTGCTGGTGCTCGGCTCCGTGCTGGTGGGCGACCGCCTCGGGGCCCGGGTCGTACGGGCCACGCGCCGGCTCGGCACGGCCGCCACCGCGCTCGGCTCAGGCGACCTGCGCGAGCGCATCTATCCCGACGGGCCGCCCGAGCTCAAGGCCGCCGCGACCGCGTTCAACGCCATGGCGAACCGCGTCACCCACCTCCTGGCGGCCGAGCGGGAGCTGGCCGCCGACCTCTCCCACCGGCTGCGCACGCCGCTCACCGCGCTCAAGCTCAGCCTGGACCAGCTCGGGCCGCAGGCGGAGCCCAGCAGGCAGGCGCTGGCCCGGCTGGAGAGCGAGGTCACCACGATCATCTCCGCGGCCCGGCGACCGGCGCGGGCGGCCTCGCCCTTCGGCGGGGCGTACGGAGCCTCGTCTTCCGGCGGGGCGTACGGGGTTTCGTGCGACGCGGCGGAGGTGCTGCGCGAGCGGCTGACGTTCTGGTCGGCGCTGGCCGAGGACCAGCGGCGGCCGTGGGAGCTGGTCGGGGCCACGCTGCCGGTGCGGGTGCCCGTAGCGGCAGGCGAGCTGACCGCGGTGGTGGACGCGCTGCTCGGCAACGTCTTCCGGCACACGCCGGAGGGGACGGCGTTCAGCGTCACGCTGCACGAGGGCCAGGACACCGTGGGGGTGCTGGTAGCCGACGCGGGACCGGGCATCCCGGATCCGGCGGCGGCGCTGGAGCGGGGCAGCAGCGGGAGCGGGTCCACGGGGCTGGGGCTGGACATCGCGCGCCGGCTGGCCGAGTCGACCGGCGGGGTGCTGCGGGTGGATCGGTCGTCGCTGGGCGGGGCTCAGGTGCAGGTCTGGTTGCGGCCTGAAAAGGTGTCTAAGGCAGCCTTAAAGGAGGCTTAAGGGCGATATTTCGTGCTTTCGGGTGCTCCAATGTGGGCTGCATGCAGATCAACCGCAAGGCGTTCGTCGCCACCACCCTGGCCGCCCCCACGCTCCTCGTGCTCGCCGTCGCCCCTGGCACGGCCCTCGCGCACGGCACCATGAGCAACCCGCCCAGCCGGACCATGGTCTGCTACAGCGAGGGCCCGGAGAACCCCAGGTCGGCCGCCTGCAAGCAGGCCGTCGCGACCGGCGGCACCCAGCCCCTCTACGACTGGAACGAGGTCAACATCGCCGACGCGGCGGGCCGGCACCGCGAGATCATCCCCGACGGCAAGCTGTGCAGCGCGGGCCGGGACAAGTATCGCGGCTTCGACCAGGCCAGGGCCGACTGGCCGGCCACGACCATGACGAGCGGCGCCACGCACACGTTCCGGTACCGCGCGACCGCCCCGCACAAGGGCGCCTTCGAGCTCTACATGACCAAGGACGGCTACGACCCCACCCGGCCGCTGAAGTGGTCGGATCTGGAGGCCAAGCCGTTCCACACCATGCAGAACCCGGCGGTGACCGACGGCCACTACACGATGACGGCCAAGCTCCCCGCCCGCCAGGGACGCCACCTGATCTACGCCATCTGGCAGCGCGGCGACAGCCCCGAAGCGTTCTACTCCTGCTCGGACGTGGTCTTCGGGCAGAGCAACCCCGCCCCCGCCCCGACGCCGACCGGCACCCCGACCGCCACCCCTAAGCCGACCCCGACCCCGACTGCGACCGCGACCGCCACCCCCAAGCCGACGCCGACCGCCACCCAGCAGCCCGGTGACGGCGCCGCCCTGTCGGCGATCAACGCGGGCGTCGGCGTGGCCCCCGCCACCGCCAGGCTGGGCGCGCAGGTGAAGGTGACGGCCGTGTGCGGCGGCTCCCAGGTACGCGACGTCACCTCGAACGCCTTCACCACGGCACGTACCCGGCCCGCCGCCACCACGGCCGCGTGGTCGCCGAATCTGCGGACGGCCAGGGCCGGGACGTTCGCCGTGACCGTGCGCTGTGTGAACGGCGGCATGGCGAGAACCGCCCTGACCGTCAATTGATCGGGAAATCCAACCTGCCTCTTTTCCAGGAAACTTTCCCGCCCTTCCGGGAGTCGTACAGACGGGCGCGTTGAAAGACCGGGGATTCGTGGGGAGCGATTCACCGGAAGACGCGCAAGGGGGCCCGATTTCATCGGGAAACGGGGAAAGGATTCGGCAATGCCGGTCGATCTGAACAATGCACGACCCCTGGCCTGGGACTCGGCCACGCTCGACGCGGACACCAAGGCGATGCTCGACGATCTCCAGCCGAACATCCTGCGCGCGCACGTACGCGAGCACCTGTCCGTGCTGTTCGTCCGGTTCAACGACGTGGCCGAGGGCAAGGCGTTCCTCCGCCACGTCGCGACCACCAAGATGAAGTCGGCCCGCAGGCACCTGGAGGAGGTGCGCGACTTCGCGGCCGGGCGCCGCCGCGGCACTCCATACGTGGGCATCGGCATCAGCAAGGCCGGCTACCGCGACCTCGGCCACTCGGTCGAGGACGTGCGCAGGTTCGGCGACCCGGCCTTCCGCGACGGCATGAAGCGGCGGGTCGGCCTGGTCGACGACCCGAAGGTGGAGGAGTGGGAGCGCGTCTACCAGCGTGAGATCCACGCCGTCATCCTGATCGGCGACGCCGACCCGGGCCCCGTCGGCAGGCTGCGCGAGGAGATCCTCGGCGCGCTGCCCGACAGCGCCAGGCTCCTCGGCGAGGAGACCGGCCAGGGCATGCGCAACCCGGCGGGCGACGGCATCGAGCACTTCGGCTATGTCGACGGCCGCAGCCAGCCGCTGTTCCTCAAGGACGAGGTGGACAGGGAGCCGAAGGAGCACTGGGACCCGGCGTTCCCGCTGAGCAACGTCCTGGTCCCCGACCCCTTCGCGCCCGACCCCGTCCGCCACCACGGCAGCTACCTGGTGTTCAGGAAGCTGGAGCAGAACGTGCGGGCGTTCAAGGAGATCGAGCGCGACCTGGCCGACGGCCTGGGCCTGACCGGCGCCGACCGCGACCGGGCGGGCGCCATGCTCGTCGGCCGCTTCAAGGACGGCACCCCCCTGACCAGCAGGCGCAGGGCGGCCGGCGGGCCGGTGGGCAACGACTTCACCTTCGACGGCGACGACGGGTCCAAGTGCCCGTTCAGCGGGCACGTCAGGAAGACGAACCCGCGCTCGTTCGGGCGCGAGGTGCTGATGGCCCGGCGCGGGCAGACCTACGGCGAGCGCGCCGACGCGCCGTGGGACGACTCGCCGCCGGAGGACCGGCCGAGCGGGGAGGTCGGGCTGCTGTTCATGGCGTTCAACTCCAGCCTGCTCGACCAGTTCGAGTTCACGCAGCAGAGCTGGGCGAACAACGCGGACTTCGAGAACCCGGCGACCGGCCACGACCCGGTCATCGGGCAGGGCGAGCGCGACATCAAGGTGACCTTCCCCAAAGTGTGGGGCAAGCCGGAGATGTCGCTCCCGCAGGCCCAGGTGGCGCAGACCGTCATCATGAAGGGCGGCGAATACTTCTTCGCCCCCTCCCTGGCCTACCTGCGCGACCTCTGAGGCCCGGCCGGGGACGGCGCGCCCGTCCCCGGCCGTCTCCCCCGGCCATCTCCCCCGGGCCGTCTCAGCAGAAGGATGTACACCGGTTTCAGCCCGCTGGAGGAGGAACCGCCCGGCTGCGCCCAGCATGATCGGTACATGACCCTCGGACTGCTGCTCACCCTCGCCGCCCTGGCGATCGTCGACAGCACCAGCTTCGGCACCCTCGGCATCCCCGTCTTCCTGCTGCTGACCTCGGACAGGTCGCGGACGTCGCGGTTACTGATCTACCTGGCCACCTTGGCGGGCTTCTACTTCCTGGTGGGGGTGGCGCTCATGCTGGGACTGTCCACGGTGATGGACCGCTTCGGCGACGCGCTGCACAGCCGGCCCGCGTACATGGTGCAGCTCGCCGTGGGCGTGGGGCTGTTCCTGCTGAGCTGGCGGTTCGACCCGAAGTGGCGGGCGAAGCGGGGCAAGCCGGCGCGCCGGTTCGAGCCGCGGGTGGGCGGTCCTCGGGTGATGGTGCTGCTGGGGCTGACCGCGGGGGCGCTCGAGGTGGCCACGATGGTGCCGTACCTGGCCGCGATCGGCATGATGACGACCTCCGGGCTGGCCGCCGGGCAGTGGTTGCCGCTGCTGGCGGCGTACGTGCTGGTCATGTTCCTGCCGCCGCTGGCGCTCATGGCGCTGCGCGGGGTGGCGGGCGCCTGGCTGGAGCCGAAGCTGGAGTGGTTGCGCGCGTGGCTGAGCAAGCACGCGGAGTCGGCGGTGAGCTGGCTGATCGCGATCGTCGGGTTTCTGCTGGCCCGCGACGCGGCGTACTACCTGTTCTTCACCTGACCTGGCCGTACCTGGTCGGTGGCCGCGAGGCGGGCGGTCATAAGATCGGATCTCCGGGGGGAGATCTGTCATGTTGCGGGCGTTCCTGAGGACCGAGGCGGGCAGCACCAGCGTGCTGCTCGTCGCCACCGTGCTGGCCCTGCTGTGGGCGAACTCGCCGTGGGCCGAGACCTACGAGGCCTTCTGGCACACGCCGATGGGGCTCTCCTTCGGCGACGCCACGTTCTCGCTGGACCTGCGGCACTGGGTCAACGACGGGCTGATGAGCATCTTCTTCTTCCTCATCGGGCTCGAGGTCTCCTACGAGGTGCGGCTGGGGCAGCTCAGGGACCGGCGGCTGATCGCCGTCCCGGCGGTCGCGGCGCTCGGCGGGATGATCGTGCCGGCCGGGGTCTACCTGCTGCTCAACTTCGGCGGGGCCGGGGCCGGTGGGTGGGGGGTGCCGATCGCCACCGACACCGCGTTCGTGCTGGGCCTGCTCGCCGTCGTCGGGGCCCGCTGTCCCGATCCGCTGCGGGCGTTCCTGCTGACGCTGGCCATCGTGGACGACGTGCTGGCGATCATGATCATCGCGTTCTTCTACACCGCCAGCCTCTCCGTGCCCGCGCTGCTCACGGCCGCACTGCTGCTGGCCGCCATCGTGACCCTGCGGTGGCTGAAGATCTGGCGGGCGCCGGCGTACATCGTGCTGGGGTTCGCGCTCTGGGTGGCGACGCTGGAGAGCGGCATCCATCCCACGCTGGTCGGCATCGCGCTGGGGATCCTCGTCTTCGTGTACGCCCCCACCGACCAGAAGCTGCTGCTGGCCGGCGAGGCGATGCAGGAGTTCACCAGCGAGCCCAGCGCGCAGGCCGCCAGGGAGGCCACGCGGCGCGTGCAGCGGGCCGTCTCCGTGAACGAGCGGCTGCAGCTCCGCCTGCACCCGTGGAGCAGCTACGTCATCGTGCCGATCTTCGCCCTGGCCAACGCCGGGGTGCGGCTCGACGGCGAGACCCTGCGGGCGGCGGCCACCTCACCGGTCGCGATCGGGGTGGCGCTGGGCCTGCTGCTGGGCAAGTTCGTCGGGATCTCCCTGGGCACGTGGCTGCCGCTGCGGCTCGGGTGGGGGATCCTGCCCGGCAACCTGGTGTGGGGGCAGTTGCTGGGCGGGGCCGCCGTGTCCGGGATCGGGTTCACGGTGGCACTGTTCATCGTGGACCTGGCCTTCGAGGACTCGGCGCTGCACGATCAGGCGAAGATCGGGATCCTGGCGGGGTCGCTGCTGTCCGCCGTGCTGGGGTGGGTGATCTTCCGGCTGGCGTGGGACAGGGGCGGGGTGTGCGCGCCTCCCGACGCCGAGCCCGCCGAGGACCTGCCCACCCTCCTCGCCGAACCGGTCGGCCCCGAAGACCACGTACGCGGGCCCGAGCACGCCAAGGTGACGATCGTCGAATACGGCGACTTCGAGTGCCCCTACTGCGGGCGGCTGCACCCGATCCTGGAGGAGCTGCGCAGGAAGGAGCCGGACGTGCGGCTGGTGTTCCGGCACTTCCCGCTGCGCACCCTGCACCCGCGGGCCGCGGCCGCCGCGATCGTGGCCGAGGCCGCGGCCGACCAGGGGCGGTTCTGGGAGATGCACGACATCCTCTACGACAACCAGCGCTTCCTCACCGACGCCGACCTCGAGCATTACGCCGCCGAGCTGGACGTCGACCCCTGGGCCGACGTGCCCCGCCACGTCGCCAGGATCGGGCGCGACGAGGAGTCCGGCCGGGCGGGCGGCGTACGCGGCACCCCGACGCTCTTCCTGAACGGCGTGCGCTATGAGGGCGGGCTGGACCTGGGTTCGATCACCCGAGCGGTGGAAGAACTACGCCAGTCGTCGTAGCGTAACGAATCGCGTTTCCTATCCCCCCTTGGAGTTGTCTCTCAGATGGCCTTCTCCGTCATCATCAACATCCTCATCATGATCGTGCTGGGCTTCGTGCTGCTCGGAGGCGCCGGCCTGATGCTCGCGCGCAGGCGGGAGCACGGCCGCGGCGCCATGCTGGGCGTGGCGGGCTGTGTCGTGCTCCTGCTGGGCGTGCTGTTCAGCGGCTTGGGCGCCCTCTGGCTGCCGAGGATCATCCAGGAGCTCGGCGCCGGATCCGAGACGGTCATCGTGCTCTACAACCTGGTCAGCGTGCTCTTCCAGGCCACGGGGACGGCGTTGCTGATCTTCGCGGTGGTCGCCCGGCGGAACCCGCCCCAGCAGCCCGAGGGCCAGTGGCCCGGCCAGCCACAGCCCGAGTGGAACCAGCCCCCGTCCCACCAGCCCCCGTCCCACCAGCCCCCGTCCCACCAGCAGCCTCCCGGCTGGCAGACGCCGCCGCGGCCGCCCTTCGGCGACGGCCAGGGGTAGCCGGCCTGGGCTGGACGGCCGGAATCGGACAGCCGGGGCTGGACGCCCTGGGTCAGACGGCCCTGGGCAAGACGGCCCCGGGTTGGACGACCCCGGGTTGGACGGCCCCAGGTTGGACGGCCGGGGTCAGCGGCCGCTCAGGTAGTCGCTCCATGTGATCTCGCCCGACCTGGCCTTCGTGGTCAGGTGGCCCGCTCTGAAGGCGCGGCCGAGCGCGCCGGGCAGGCGCAGCCGGAGCACGGGCCTGCGCAGCCCGCGGGCCTGGAGCCAGCCTCCGGCCGCCTCGGCCATCGTCAGCACCTCCGGCCCGCCGAACTCCACCGTCCCGCCGGGCTCCCGCTCCACCAGCGCCGCCAGGTACGCCGCCACGTCCCGCACGTCCACCGGCTGCGCCGGGATCCCCGGATCGGCGACCAGCACCCCGACCCGCGCCAGGCCACGGAACGCCTGGTCGACGAACTCGTGGAACTGCGTCGCTCGCACGACGGTCCAGGGCACGCCACCGGCCTGGACGAGCCGCTCGGCGCGGGCCTTCGTCCGGAAATATCCCCAGGGCACCCGGTCCACGCCCACGATCGACACGTAGACCAGGTGCCGTACGCCGGCCCGCCGAGCCGCCGCGAGCAGCGCCGACGTGCCGCCGAGTTCAACCTTGAGCGTGTAGCGGCCCCGGTAGGGCGCCGTCGCCAGGTGCAGGACCACGTCCACGCCGGTCACGGCCTCGGCCACGCCCTGCCCGGTGGCCAGGTCGGCCGTCACCCAGCGCACGCCGCCCGCCGGGGCACGCGGCGCGCGGCTGACCGCCCGCACCTCGTGTCCCGCCCCGGCCAGCCTGTCCAGCACCGCGCGGCCGAGCCGCCCACTGCCTCCTGTTACGAGTACGGATGTCATGTCACCTGGACGGCGGGGCAGGGGGAAGTGTGACAATGGTGGCGTTATTCGCCACACTCCGCAGCGGGTCTGAGGGGATCATGAATCGCGAGCAGCACGGCCGGCCAGAACCGGATCCCAACCAGACGATCAGGCACCGCTACCCGCACCCCGGCCCGACACCTCCGCAAAGCCCACCGCCGCGTCACCAGCAAGATCCTCAGCAGGGCCCGGCGGACGCGCCCTACACGCAGCGGCTTCCGTACACGCCGGACATGCTGCCCGACGTTCCCCTCTATGAGGCCAAGCCGCAGAGGTCGGGCTGGTGGTGGGTGATCGTGGCCGGTGGTCTCGTGCTGCTCATCGCGGTGGTGGCCGTGGTGGCGATCCTGTTCGTACGGAGCAACGCCGGCACCGGCTCGCGGGCCCTCCAGGCCGAGACCGTCACACTCGGGTGAAGTCCATCGTCCAGTTCGTCTCCCACGTCTCCCCGTCGTCGTCGCTGTAGGCCTGCTCCCACCGGGCGGCGTCCTCACCCTGCACCGTCCAGACGAACCGGCAGCGCACCGGCGCGCCCTCGTGGGTCTCCTCCCCGTAGAACTCGCCCCTGCCGTCTTCCCACGAGCCCACCATCGGCCGGGTGTCGAGCATGCCCCTGGAGCTGCTGGCCCAGTAGA
The DNA here is from genome assembly GCF_040654715.1 of Nonomuraea sp. NPDC050643. Taxonomy (NCBI): domain Bacteria; kingdom Bacillati; phylum Actinomycetota; class Actinomycetes; order Streptosporangiales; family Streptosporangiaceae; genus Nonomuraea; species Nonomuraea sp. NPDC050643. Next base: position 81,888 of record NZ_JBFAIM010000031.1, read on the forward strand.
TGGACCACTGCCGGGTCACCGGGTTGAACACGCGCACGGTCAGCCCCTTGAACCCCTTGGTCGGGAACGCGACCTCGTCGAAGCTGGCGCCGCCGTCGAAGTGCCGGGTGGCGACCGACTCGCCGGGGAACTCGTCCCATTCGTCACTGCCCGCGAGAGGCTTCACGAGCCGGCGGCTGAGGACGTTCCAGTGGCCGGCGAAGAAGTCGAAGTCGTTCATGGGGAGAACCGTAAGCCCGGGTCACTGACAGGTAGTGTCAGTGATTATGCGTGCTTCCCGCCTGGTCTCGATCCTCCTGCTGCTGCAGACGCGCGGCCGGATGACCGCGCAGGAGCTGGCCGGGCGCCTGGAGGTCTCCGTACGCACCATCTACCGCGACGTCGACTCCCTCCACTCGGCCGGCATCCCCCTCTACGGCGACGCGGGCCCCAGGGGCGGCTACCAGCTCCTCGACGGCTACCGCACCAGGCTCACCGGGCTGACCTCCGACGAGGCGGAGTCCCTGTTCCTGGCCGGTCTGCCCGGTCCGGCGGCCGAGCTGGGCCTGGGCGCGGTGGTGACGGCGGCGCAGCTCAAGCTGATGGCCGCACTGCCCGTCGAGCTGCGTGACCGGGCGGGGCGCATCCAGGAGCGCTTCCACCTCGACGCGCCCACCTGGTACCGGGATCAGGAGCCGGTGACCTATCTGCCCGCCGTGGCGGACGCGGTCTGGAACGAGCGGCGGATCCAGGTCCGATACCGCCGGTGGAAGGCGCCGCAGGAGGTGGAGCGGCGGCTGGAGCCGTACGGGCTGGTGGTGAAGGCCGGGCGGTGGTATCTCGTGGCGGGGGTCAACGGAGAGGCGCGGACCTACCGCGTCTCGCAGATCCTCGACCTGCACCCGCTGGCCGAGGGCTTCACCCGGCCGGCGGGGTTCGATCTGGCGGCCTACTGGCAGGGCTACCTGGCCGAGTTCGAGGCCCGGCTGCGGTGGGGTGAGGCGGTGCTGCGGCTGTCGCCGCGCGGGATCCAGCGGCTGGCCGACCTCATGACGCCGGGGATGGTGACGGCCGCCAGGGAGAGTGCGCAGCCGCCCGACGAGGAGGGGTGGACCCGGGTGACAGTGCCGATCGAGTCGATCGAGCACGCGCTGGGCGAGTTCCTGCGGCTGGGCCTGGACGTCGAGGTGCTCTCCCCCGCCGAGCTGCGTGAGCGCCTGGGCGCCACCACACGGGAGCTCGCCGAGCGTTATCGCTGAATTCTGGGGATATCTCCTGCGAAGGCATCCCCCGCAGAGAGCACGCGCCATGGAGCTCCACGAGCGCCTGCTGGTCCAGGTCAGTGCCAGGGACGTCTACGACGCGGTGGCGCTGGCCGGGAGTCCCGGCTCCGGCCTGGTCTTCAGCGGCCAGGCCGCGCACGACGCGGTCCGCATGGTGCGCCGGCACGGCTACGACGGCCCCGTCCTGGCCGACCGCCGCCGGTACGCCGGGTCGGCGCGGGTCCGGGGCACGGCGCGGCTGTCGGCCGACTGGATCGCCGACCAGGTGGAGTCGGGGGTGACGACCCCGCTCACCGATTCCGGATATATCGGCAAAGGGGACCAGGAAGCGCTGCACGCCGTCCTGGAGCAGGCCGTGCAGTGGGAGGGCGTCATCGCGGTGCTGCCCCTGCACGCGCGGTGGCTGGCCGAGGACCGGACGACGCTCACGAGGACGGTCACCGACTACGGCGTGCCGGTGGCGCTGGTCGTCGAGGACGGGCCGGCGTACCGGCCGCTGCCGTTGCCGCTCCTGTCGGCCGGGGTGGAGGCGCTGGCGGCGCTGGCGTACGGGGCGGAGTGGGCCGCGGTCGGCGTGCGGGAGGTGCTGCGGCACCTGTACCCGGAGCCGCACGAGGCGCGCGGCGGCTGGCGGCGGGGCGGGGCGCGCAGCGCGTTCGTGCCCGAGCGGCTGGCGTTCGTGCCGGTCGAGCGGCTCGGGGAGGGCACGTGCGGCTGCTCCGCCTGCCACGGCCGCCCGCTGCGCCATCTGTCCGGGGCCGAGGAACTGGTGGTGAACACGCACAACGCCAGAGTCCTGCACCGCCTGCACAACCGCCTGCTCCGCTCCACCCACCGCGAGCAGTGGTGGCACGACCTCATGGCGGCGGCGCTCACGGCGTGAGCGTGGCCGCCTCCTGCCAGCAGTGGGTCCAGCGGCCCTCGCCCAGCTCCGTACGCCCCGGCGCCTCGGTCGAGCACACCGGCAGCGCCACCGGGCAGCGCGGATGGAACCGGCACCCGCCCGGCGGGTCGATCAGGCTGGGCGGCTCCCCGTGCCGTTCGCCGGCGGGCGGACGGACCCGGTCGGGATCGGGCGCCGACTCCAGCAGCAGCCGCGTGTACGGATGCCGCGCCCCCTGCGTGAGCGCCTCGCCAGGCCCGCTCTCGATCAGCCGCCCCGCGTACATGACCGTGATGTCCTCGGCGAAGTACCGGGCGCTGGCGATGTCGTGCGTGATGTACAGCAGCGCCAGCCCGCTCTCCCTGGCCAGCCCCTCCAGCAGTCGCAGCACCCCGAGCCTGATCGACACGTCCAGCATCGACACGGGCTCGTCGGCGATCAGCGCGAGGGGCCGCACCGCCAGCGCCCGCGCGATCGCCACCCGCTGCCGCTGCCCGCCGGACAGCTCGTGCGGCAGCTTGTCCATGAACTGCTCGACCGGCGTGAGGCTGACGCGCTCGAGCAGTTCGGCGATCAGCTCCCGCTCGTGGGCCTCGGACCGGGCGTGCCCGTGCACGCGCAGCGGCCTGGCCAGGTGGTAGCGCACGCGGTGGAAGGGGTTCAGCGAGGCGAAGGGGTCCTGGAAGACGAGCTGGACCTGGCGCCGGTAGTCCTTGAAGGCGGCGCCGCGGTGGGCGCGTACCGGCTCGCCGCGCAGCAGCACCTCACCTGAGGTGGCCGGATAGACCTGCGCGAGCAGCCGCGCCACCGTGCTCTTGCCGCAGCCGCTCTCCCCGACGAGCGCCGTCACCGAGCCCGCCCGCAGCGCGATCGACACGTCGTCCACGGCACGCACCGGTGGCCGTCTGCCGAACCGGCCGCGAGGGCCGCGCGCGGCGGTGAAGTGCTTGGTGAGGTTCCGGCCCTCCAGGATGATCATGACACTCCCGTCCCGTCGTTCAGCAGGCACGCCACCCCGTCGCCGAGCACGGGCACGACCGACGAGCACGCCGCGACCGACACCCCGCACCGGGGGTGGAAGGCACAGCCCGGAGGCGGTGACCGCAGGTCGGGCGGGGTGCCGGGGATGCCGAGCAGCTCCTCGCGGGGCCCGTGCAGGCGAGGGAACGAGCGCAGCAGCCCCACCGTGTACGGATGCCGCGCCCCCTCGTGCAGCCCCCTGGCGGTGCCGATCTCCACGACCCGGCCCGCGTACATGATGGCGATCCTGTCGGAGATCTCCATGAGCAGCGACAGGTCGTGGGTGATGAAGACGACCGCGAAGCCGTACTCCTCCCGCAGTGCCCTGATCTCGTGGAGGATGTCGCGCTGCACCACCACGTCGAGCGCGGTCGTCGGCTCGTCCATGATGATGACCTCGGGGTTGAGCGCGAGCGCGATGGCGATCGCGGCCCGCTGCCGCATGCCGCCCGACAGCTCGTGCGGGTAGGACCGGCGCCGGTCGGCGCTGATGCCGACGCGCCGCAGCAGCTCCGCCGTCCGCTCCGCGCGCTCGTCCCGTGACATGCGCGGCGCGTGCGCGCGCAGCACGTCGTCGATCTGGGCGCCGACGGTCCCGACCGGGTTGAGCGAGTTCATCGCGCTCTGGAAGACCACGGCCAGCTCCTTCCAGCGGAAGGCGCGCAGCTCGTTCTTCTGAAGGGTGAGCACGTCCACGGCCGTGCCGTCCTGGCGGTGGTAGACGACCGACCCCGAGGTGATCGCGGCGGGCGGGCGCAGCAGCCGGGCCACGGCGCCCGCGAGCGTGGACTTGCCGCTGCCGCTCTCCCCTGCCAGCCCGAGGATCTCGCCGCGCCGCAGGTCGAGCGAGACGCCGGTGACGGCGTGCACGGTGCCGCTGCCGGACAGGTAGTCGACGCCGAGGTCGCGGATCTCCAGGACGTTCATGCGCGAGCCTTCCGGGGGACCTTGATCGTACGCAGCCGGGGGTTGGCGATCTCGTCGATGCCGAAGTTCACCAGGGCGAGGCCGGTGCCGATGAGGGCGATGCAGAGCCCCGGCGGGATGAACCACCACCAGGCCCCGATGAGCAGCGCCTGCCCGTTCTGGGCGAAGTAGAGCATGCTGCCCCAGCTCACGGTGGACAGGTCGGCCAGGCCGAGGAACGACAGCCCGGCCTCGGCCAGGATCGCCGCGACCACGGTGGCCAGGAAGCTGGTGGCGATGACGGGCAGCAGCACGGGCAGGATCTCGAAGAAGACGATCCGCAGCGGCCCCTCGCCGGTGGCCCTGGCGGCCTGGACGAAGTCGCGCCGCCGTACGGACAGGGTCTGGGCGCGCATCACCCGGGCGCCCCAGGCCCAGCCGGTCACCGCGATCACCACGGCCACGGAGGCGACGCCGCGCTGCGGCAGGTAGCCGGCCAGCACGATGATCAGCGGCAGCGCGGGCAGCACGAGGAAGATGTTGGTCAGCACGGACAGCACCTCGTCCACCACGCCGCCGACATAGCCGCCGACCAGGCCGACCGCGACCGCCAGCACGGTGGCGATGACGGCGGAGAGCAGGCCGACACCGAGCGAGACGCGCGCGCCGTACACGATCTGGACGAGGACGTCCTGCCCGGTCTGGGTGGTGCCGAGCCAGTGCGCGGCGGACGGGCCCTGCAGACCGGCCTCGCTGGTGGCGGCGGGGTCGGCGCCGATGAGCGCCGGCCCGGCGATCGCCATGAGCGCGAAGAAGGCGAGGATCCCGGCGCCGATCTTGATCTTCATTCGGACTCCTGCCTGGTCCGGGGGTCGAGCAGCACGTACGCCAGGTCGGCCAGGAAGTTCGCGACGAGCACGGCCAGCGAGATGACGAGGAAGATGCCCTGCATGAGCGGGAAGTCCTCGTTCTCCACGCCCTTGAGGAGCATCGACCCGATCCCCGGGTAGGAGAACACGATCTCCGTCAGCACCGAGCCGCCCACCACGAAGCCGAGCGAGAGGGCGAAGCTGGTGATGTTGGGCAGGATCGCGTTGCGGGCGGCGTAGGCCCACATGACCCTGCGCGAGGTCAGCCCCTTGGCCTCGGCCATCACCACGTAGTCCTCGCCGAGCGTGGTCACCATGACGTTGCGCATGCCGAGGATCCGGTCGGCCATCGAGGCCACCACGATCGTGACGGCGGGCAGCGCCGCGTGGTAGGCCACGCTGCCCGCGAACTCGCCGGTCAGGCCCGGCATCACGTCCAGCCCGTACGCCCGGCTGGCCGGGAACCACTGCAGCGTCACCCCGAAGACGAACACCAGCGCCAGCGCCACCCAGAAGTACGGCACCGCGTGCATGAACGTGGCCGCCGGCAGCACCCCGTCCAGCCAGGTGCCCCGCTTCCAGGCCAGCAGCACGCCCAGCGAGGTGCCGATCAGGTAGCTGATCAGCGTGGCCACGCCGACGAGCCCGACCGTCCACGGCAGGCTCTCGGCGATGACCGTGGACACCTCGGCCGGGAAGAACGTGATCGACCGCCCCAGCTCTCCTCGCGCGAGGTTGCCCAGGTAGTCCAGGTACTGCTGCCACAGGCTCGCGTCGCTGAGCCCGAACGCCCGGCGCATCGCGTCGATCGCGGCCGGTTCCACGTTGCCCTTCATCCTGGCCACCAGCAGCTCCACCGGATCGCCCGGCATGAGCCGGGGGATCAGGAAGTTGAGCGTGACGGCGGCCCAGGCCGTGAGCAGGTAGAACCCGAGCCGCCTGGCCAGGAACCTCACTTCTGGGCCGGCTTCAGGTGCAGGAGCACCACGGCCGCGTCGGGCGAGGTGTACGGCGACGGCATCGCGTACGGGTCCTGCTCCGACGGCCAGCCCACGTATTTACCCGTCCGGTACTGCGCCCACGACGGGCTGTAGAACAGCGGCAGCGCCGGCGCCTTCTCCACCATGATCCTGCCGAGCCCCTGCGTGGCGCGCTGCTGCTCGGCCTCGTCCTCGGTGGCGGCGTACGCGTCGATCAGCCGGTCGGTCTCGACGTCCTTCCACCGCTGGTAGTTGCCCGTCGCCGCCTCACCGACCGGCTCGGCCAGCCCGCCGAAGAGCATCGAGCGCATCTGGTAGTACGGCGTCGGCCCCGACGCGGTGGCCCGGATCGACAGCTCGAAATTGCCCTTGCCGACCTTGGACACCCAGTCCTGGAACGCCACGCCCCTGGTCTCGACCGTGATGCCGACCTTGGCCAGGTCCTCGCGGATGAGCTGGGCGGCGTTGACCCAGTCCGTGAACGGCGACGGCACCAGCAGGGTGAACTTGAGCTGCGCCGGATCGACGCCCTTGAGCAGCTCCTTGGCCTTCTCGACGTCCACCTTGAACGCGGCGCCCCGGTATTCGGGCGGCACGTACGCCTCCCCGCCCGGCATCGGCACCCCGGTCGGGTGCGCGACCTTCGTGTACCCGCGCTCGGCCACCCGGACGATCTTGTCCCGGTCGATGGCGAGGCTGATGGCGTGCCGCACCTCGGGCTTGGCCAGCACCGGGTTCGTCAGGTTCGGCAGCAGCGTCACCACGCCCTCGGGCGGGAAGTAGAACTTGTTCAGCTCAGGCTTGCCCTGCACGTAGATCTTCTGGATGTCCGGCACGAACGCGCCCGCCCAGTCCACCTCGCCCTGCTGCAGCGCCGTCTGCACGGCGTTGGCCGTGTACGCCGGGAACCGCAGCACCGGCACCTCGGGCTTGCCCGGCTGCCAGTAGGACGGGTTCTTCTCCATCTCGTAGAGCTGCGCGGAGAACTTCGACAGCTTGTAGGGCCCGGTGCCGACCGGCTTCGGGTTGGTGAAGGTGACCGGGTCCGCCTGCTTGTCCCACAGGTGCTTCGGCACGATCGGCGAGTTGCCGGCGATGTTGAACAGCTTGGCGTAGGAGGTGTTCTCGAAGTCGACGCGCACCCGGTCCGGCGCCAGCGCCCGCGCCGCCTCGATCTCCAGCGCGTTCCTGTTGAGCTGCGGGTGCTCCTTCAGCATCTGGAACGTGAACGCCACGTCGTCGGCGGTGAACGGCTGCCCGTCCGACCACTTCACCCCCTGGCGCAGGGTGAACGTCACCGATTTGCCGTTGTTCGACCAGGCGTGGTCGAGCGCCAGCCAGGGCGTGATCTCGCCGGGCCTGAGCTTGTTGAAGTACAGCAGGGTCTCGTGGATCATCCCGCTGGTGCCGAAGTTCACGCCTTCGAGGTGGTAGGGGTTGAAGTCCTCCTGGAACGTGCCCGCGTCCACGGCGTGGATCACCAGGGGTGGCGCGCTCGTGCCGCCTGGTCCGGAGGGTGCGCTGCTCGAACAACCGGCGACGGTCAGCGCCGCCAGGACCGCCACGATGCGTTTCATGAGGGGGTCGCCTTTCCGAAATACCTCGTCCGGAGATCGCGCGAGCCCCTGGGAGCGGCGAAGGCCTGGGCGCGCTCGAATCCGGCTGGTGCGCCGCGCACGGTCGTCAGCGCACGGTAGTAGTCGACGTACGGGAAGCCGTAGGTCTCGCCTCTGGCGTAGGCGTAGCAGGTGATGGCCCGCGACCAGATCTCGTACGCCTCCTCGGTCAGCTCGACGAACACGTCGGGCACGTAGCCCTCGGCGTCCTCCCAGTTGTCGGCGTAGTAGAGCTCGCCCGCCCAGGAGGCGGGGAGCTCACGTTCGAGGGTCTTCAGCCCGCCGTAGAAGCGGGCGTCCTCGACGATCCGGTGGGTACGCGCGTGGTCCTTGTGGATGGACGCGCTCCAGTGGGTCAGGATCACCTCCGGCCGCAGCTCCCTGATGAGGTCGCCGACACGCATCTTGACCTCCTCGTCCTCGGGCAGCAGGCCGTCCTCGTAGTCGAGGAACCTGACCCCGGCGCCGATGCGGCCGGCGAACGTCTCGGCCTCCTCGCGCTTCTGCTTGGCGTAGTCGGCGACGGACAGGCGGGGATGGCCGCGCTCGCCGAGCGTCAGATGCAGGAGCGTGGCCCGGTCGCCGCGCAGGACGTGCTGAGCGAGCACCGCGCCCGCCGTCAGGTCGAGGTCGCCCGCGTGGGCGCCGATGGCCAGGACGTGGGTCATGCCGTGCTCCGCCTCATCACGTGGAACCGTCTGGTGATCGTGTAGCCCGCCTTGGTGTAGAGCCGGCCCGCCGGGCTGGTCTCGCCGGTCCACAGGAACCACGCCGAGTGCAGCCCCTCGGCCCGCATCCTGGTCATGGTGAGATGGAGCAGGATCTTGCCCAGGCCGGTGCCGCGCTGACCGGGGTCGACACCGAAGGGGCCGAAGCGCTCGGGGATGCCGCGGTAGGCCGCGTACAGGGCGAAGCCCACCAGGTGCTCTTTTGTCGCGATGACGATGCGTTCGGGGTCGTGGTGCCGCCTGATCGCCTCTCCCCAGTCGGGGTTGAAGACGTCGGCCGCGTAGCGGATCAGCTCGGGCAGTTCGCCCACGGCGGGGCTGCGGAAGGCGTACCCGGCCGCCTCCCGCTCGGCGCGCAGCGCGTGCACCTCGGCCGGGGTCCGGTAGCCGACGAGCGTCCCGTCCATGGCGACCGGCGAGTACAGCGTCCGGAACCCCAGCCCTTCCAGCAGCCGGTACGCGTCCGGGTAGAGCTCGACGTCGATCCCGGGCAGCACATAGTTCGGCGTATAGGACGAAAAATCGACCTTCGTCCGGCCAAGGCCCTCCAGGAACGCCAGCGCCTCCGTCACCAGCCGCCGCCCGAGCCCGCCGCCGCGGTGCCCGGGGACGACGAAGAAGAACGGGATCCAGCCGGTGTCCGGCTCCAGGTCAGTGCCGGGGGCCAGGGGGACGAGGCGGCGGACCGCGTACGCGCAGCCGGCCACCCGCCCGTCCGCCACGGCCACGCGCAGGCCCTCGGGGTCGAAGTTGGGGTCGAGCAGCACACAGTCCCGGAACCAGCCGGACGTGGTCGGGTCGCCGGGCATGCTGCGGTTCCAGGCGTCGACCAAGGACGTCTCGTCGCCGGACACGAAGGCGCGGACAGTGACCATGGGGGTGGTCCTTTCACCTGCGGCTCTCCTGCCACAGCTTTCCCACTGTCAACCGCCCAGGTCAAGACGATTCGGTAGAAATTTTCTCCTTTTACGGAGATTTTGGAAATTTCTTTCGGCTGCGGTATGTATGGAATCTTGCGCCCGGTCATCGGCGATTAGGACGATCATGGGCTGGAAATAAGCCCTGTCGGAAGAATTTGGGAGCGCTCCCGAATGCCCTCCCCCTCTGACCGAAAGGGCATCCCTTGTCCCCTTTACCCACCCGGCTGGCCGCGGCCTTATCCGGCTTCGCCCTGGTGCTCACCCTCGGCGCCACACCCAGCGCCGCCGAGCCTCCCGGACCTTCCGGCCCCGGCGGTTCCGCCGCGGCCGGGCCCCCGCCCGCCGGCCAACCGGCCGGGACCGGGCCCGTGACGGAGGCCGAGCCCTCCGGCCCGGTCACCCTCACCCTCATCACCGGCGACGTCGTCGAGTACACGCCCGCGCGAGACGGCGGCGTGCCCTCGGTCGCCATCAGGGAGGCGACCGGGCCGGACCGCACGGACGTCACGTTCGCCACCCTGCCGAGCAAGGACGGCGGCTACCTCGTCCTGCCCTCCGACGCCGCGGCCATGGTCGCCGCGGGCGCGCTCGACGAGGAACTGTTCGACGTCGAGACGCTGGCCCGCGAGCGGCGCGCCGACGCCATCCCGCTGCTCGTCACGTACGCGGGCGACCCGGCCCCGGCCGCGCTCGCCAGGTCCGCGCAGGCCCTGCCCGCCGGTGAGAACGTGCGCGTGCTCGACAGCGTCAACGGCGCCGCGATGACCGTGCGCGCCGGGGAGACGGTCGCGTTCTGGGCCGGGCTCCGTACCGACCGGAAGGCGGCGCGCTCGGTCAGCGGGATCGCCAAGGTCTGGCTCGACCGCAAGACGCGCGTGTCCCTGGACCAGAGCGTGCCCCTGATCGGCGCGCCCACCGGCTGGGAGAAGGGGTACGACGGCAAGGGCGTCAAGGTCGCCGTCCTCGACACCGGCATCGACGTGAACCACCCCGACTTCGTCGGCCGCATCCTGGCCACCGAGAACTTCTCCGACGCCCCCGGCATCGCGGACAGGAAGGGGCACGGCACCCACGTGGCCTCGACGATCGCCGGCGGGGGCGCGACCTACAAGGGCGTGGCGCCCGCCGCGTCGCTGCTGGTGGGCAAGGTGCTCGGCGACGGCGGCAACGGGGAGTGGTCGTGGGCCATCGCCGGCATGGAGTGGGCCGCCGCGCAGGGCGCCGACGTGGTCAACATGAGCCTCGGCAGTTGCTGCGGCAACGGCACCGACCCGATGAGCCTGGCCGTGAACGAGCTGACGAAAAGGCACGGGACGCTGTTCGTGGCAGCCGCTGGCAACGAGTCCGACCCGCTCACCGTGAGCGTCCCCGCGGCGGCCGACGAGGCGCTCGCGGTGGGCGCGGTCGACAAGACGACGGGCACGACGCTGGCCGGCTTCTCCAGCAGGGGGCCGAGGCTGGACGACGCGGCGGTCAAGCCGAACATCGTCGCCCCCGGCGTGGACATCGTCGCCGCCCGCTCGGCCGACTCCGCGCTGCCGGGGATTCCAGGCGACGCCGCGTACACGGGGTTCAGCGGCACCTCGATGGCGACCCCGCACGTGGCGGGGGCGGCGGCCATCCTGGCCCAGCAGCATCCGGGCTGGCGGGCCGGTGAGCTGCGGGACGCGCTGACCTCGACCGCCGTGCGCAACGACGGGCACAACTGGTACGAGGAGGGCAGCGGCCGGGTGGACGTGGCGCGGGCGGTGACCCAGACCGTGTTCGCGACGTCGGCGGTGGACTTCCGCCTGCTCGGCGAGACGGCCACGCGGCAGGTGACGTACCGCAACACGGGCGCGGCGGCGGTCACGCTGTCGGTCTCGCTGGAGACGCGCGGGTGGAGCGGCAGGCCCGCCCCCGGCAAGGCGGTCCGGCTCGGCGCCGGGACCGTCACCGTGCCCGCGAACGGCACGGCCACGGTCGGCCTCACCGTGGACCCGTCGGCGGGCGAGGTGGGCGCGTACGGCGGCTGGGTGACGGCGAGCGGCGGCGACGCGCGACTGGTGACGCCGTTCAGCTACTACACGGGCCCGGCCACGCACCGGCTCGGGGTGTCGCTGGTCAACTCCTACGGCACCAAGGAGTTCTTCCCCGGCTACCAGGCCGAGCCCATCGTGTACGCGATCCCGCTGAAGCGCGGCAACAGCCCCGAGGACCCCTTCAATCCCTACGGCTACTACTACCTGCGCACCGACTACGCGGGCGCCGGCGAGTTCTACCTGCCCGCCGGCGACTACGAGGTCATCGGCGTGCTGCCCGAGAGCCGGCTCGCCAACCGCAGTAGCTGGGTGATCGAGACGGTCACCCTCGACGGGGACGAGACGGTCACCCTGGACGCCCGCAAGACCGTCCGCGTCAGGCCGGACGTCGCGAGCCCCGCCGACGGCGCCGGCCACGCCTACTACGTGCGCACCTTCACGGATCGCACGCTGCCGGTCTCCGTCTACGGGGGCGCGGTGGGCGGCGGCCACGACCTGTACGTCACGCCGGTCTCCGCGCCCAAGGCCGGCAAGGTGCGCCTGACCCACCAGTGGGACCTGGAGCCACCGGTCCTCACCTCCGCCACGGCGGGGGACCTACGGCTGCGGCCCGCGTACGACATGGAGTCCATGCGCGGCCTCTCCTCCGTCTCGTCGTACCCGATCGTGTCCGTGGGGCGGGGGCGGCCGGAGGACTTCGCGGGCGTGGACGTGGCCGGCAAGGTCGTCCTGGCCGGGGTCCCGGTCGAGAGCGGCGTCAGGCCGTACGTGACGGCCGGCGCGCTGCTGGACGAGGCGGGCCAGAACGCGTCACGGCGCGGGGCGGCGGGCATCCTCGCCTACCTCGACGTGGACGGCGGGCAGGCGCGGGTGCCGTCCGGGGGCTCGTTCCACCGCCTCGGCCTGAGCGCGGACGAGGGCCGCGCCGTCCGGGCCGCCCTGGCCAAGGGGCCGCTCTCCCTGCACCTGGAGCCGTACGCGGGGCCGGAGGTGGTCTACCACCTGCGATTCGACGCGCGGGGCAAGGTGCCGGCCAAGCCGGAGCGGGTGGAGCCGGGGCATCTGGTACGCGTTGACGCCGCGTACCACGCCGACAAGCCCGACACGTTCGGCTGGGAGTACGGGGAGTCGACGGCCGGCGAGGAGCCGGGGCGGCTCGTGTACGGCGGGGCGCTGCGGATGCCCGTGGCCCGCACCGAGTACTTCGGGCCCATGTCGGACGACGTGGTGTGGTCGCGCACGATCACGAACGGGGGCCTGGACCTGCGCTCGGACGACCGGTTCACCCGCCGGGACCGGCAACGTTCTGAGCGGTGGTTCAAGGCGCCGCTGGTGCCCGGGGCCGCGGACGTGCCGTCGGGCTATCCGGTCAGGCTGCCGTGCGCGCTGTGCCGGGACGGGGACCGGTTCGTACCGGGTGAGCAGTGGCGTGACTCGGATCCGCGCCACTACAGCGGCCTGGGACCGGTGACGTCGGTGCCGCGCCTGTTCGCCGCGGATCAGGAGATTCCGGTGCAGGGCCGGCGCCCGCGCTCGTTCACGGTGCCGGCGGGGACGGCTCCGTACCGGCTGGAGACGGTGGACACCACCGACCGCCCGCTGTCCAGAAAGGTCACCACGACCTCCCGCTTCACCTCCTCACCGCCGGGCTCCGGGACGCCCGCCGGATACACCTGCACTTTCGGCACGTCCTGCGCCTTCCAGCCCGTGCCGCAGCTCACCTACGACCTGCCGCTCGACCTGCTGAACCGGGCGGCCGCCGGCGAGCCGTACGCCTTCGACCTGCGGGCGGCCACCCGCTCGGGCACATCCGCCGTCACCGAGGTCAAGGTCGAGTACTCGTCGAACGACGGGACGACTTGGCAGACCGCGTCGAAGGTCAGAAAACTGGGCGCGGACCGGTACTGGGTGGAGCTGACCCACCCGCCACTACCCCAGACCAGCGGTCACGTGTCGCTGCGAGTCACCGCCACGGACAAGGCAGGCGCCTCCACCACCCAGACCATCGACAGAGCGTATGCCCTGCGATAACCCCCTGAAGTAGCGCCGAACCGGACGGCCAAGGAGCTCAACCCTCCTTGGCCGTCCGCTTTTCACAGAACACCTTTTCCACAGGACAAACCCACCCCCGCCCCCACCCTCCACAGAACCCGATTCGGCCCCACACCCCCCACCCCCGGCAAAGCATCCTCATCCCACGCCCACGCCCACACCCACACCCACACCGCGAGAAAGGGACCGCAGGATGCCCGGAGGCCCGCCCACACTGGGATTCAGCCTGATCATCTACGCCGCAGTCGGCCTCATCGCCCTGGTCACCCTCAAGCTGAGGGGGCGGCGCAGGTGACCAGACCTCCCGCCCTCACCCTCACCGTCATCGTCCCCGCCCACAACGAGGAACGCGGCCTGCCCGCCACCCTCGACTCCCTCAGATGCCAGTCGATCCCGCCCGAGCAGATCATCGTCGTGGACGACGGCTCAACGGACCGCACGAGCGAGGTCGCCGCCTCCTACGGCGTGACCGTCCTGCGCCCACCCCGCAACCTCGGCAGCAAGGCCAAAGCCCAGAACCACGCGCTCCCGCACTGCACCACGGATCTGGTCCTGGCCGTCGACGCCGACACGGTCCTCGCCCCCGACTACATCGAGCGCGTCATGCCCGTCTTCGACGACCCCGACGTGCACGTGGCGGCCGGCAACGTCCAGACGAGGTTCACCCGAACGCCGTGGGAGCGCGGCAGATCCACCGAATACCTCTTCGGCTTCCACTGGCACCGCCCGATCCAGCACCTGGCCAACAGCCCCATGGTCTGCTCGGGCTGCTGCTCGGTGTTCAGGCGCACCACGCTGGCCGACTTCGGCGGCTTCCCCGAGCGCACGATCGTCGAGGACATGGACTACACGTGGAGCCAGCAGTCGGCGGGCCACCGGGCGGTCTACGTCTCCGACGCCACGGCCTGGGCCGCCGACCCGGAAACCCTCACCTACCTGCGCAAGCAGGTGTGGCGCTGGATGGCGGGCTTCATGCAGAACGTCCGCCTCCACCTCCCCCGCCTGCTCACCCGCAAGCCCATGCTGGCCACCTGGATCATCGTGGCCCTGCTGGAGATCCTCATGGCCCCGCTGTGGTGGGCGACCCCTCTGATCCTCACGCTTACCTTGCAGCGATCAGTGGCCCCCACGCTGGCCTGGTGGCTCGGCGGCGAACTCCTGCTGACCGTCCCCACCCTCCTCTACGCCGCCAGACGCCGCCACCTCCCAGTGGCCAAGGTCCTCCTCAACCTCCCCTTCGTCTACCTCAACAAGACCGTCAACCTCTATTACGCCTGGAAGGCCCTGATAGTAGAGCTCATCCTGGTCCCCCTCCACCTCTCCCAAGGCCTCCTCATCTACGAAAAAGGCCGCTAACCCACCCCACGCACCCACCCACCCGACCAACGACCAACGACCAACGACCCAACCACCCCCTGGCTACTCCAACCGACCACCCACCCCACCCGACCCGCCCCGACCCCAGCCCGGCTCCACCCGCCCCGACCCCACCCAGCCCGACCCGACCCGGCGCGGCATGGCCCGGCCCAACCAGTCACTCACCCAATCGATCCGACCGCCAACCACGCCCGACCGACCCCGACCCGAACCGACCGACGCCAAGCCCGACTGGCTAACCCCCACCCACCGGTCACTCACTCGGCTGGCGGGACGCTAACGTGACTCGACGCAAAAGCCAGCGATCCCGGCGACGATGCTCCCACGATGATCGATGACATCCTCCCCGCCTGGGTCGCCACCGCTGAGGAGTTCGCCGACCCACCCCACGTGACCCTCTTCCCCGAGGAGGAGGCCCTGATCACCCGTGCGGCGGACAAGCGCCGCCACGAGTTCCGAACCTCCCGCCACTGCGCCCACAGGGCACTGCTCCTACTCGACATGACCCCCCAGCCCATTCTCCGAGGGGATCGCGGTGCCCCGGCCTGGCCACCGGGCATCACCGGCAGCATCACCCACTGTCCCGGCTACCGAGCCGCAGCCGTGGCCCGCGACGCCCTGGCGATCGGCATAGACGCCGAACCCTACGCCCCAGCCCCCGAAGGCATCCTTCACCGCATCGCCACCCCCACCGAGATCGCCGCCCTCCACCGAACCGGCCTCCCCACCCCCGACCGACTCCTGTTCAGCGCAAAAGAGGCCATCTACAAGACCTGGTTCCCCCTCACCGGCCACCACCTGACCTTCAGACAAGCCACCGTGACCTTCACCCTCTCCACCCCACCCACACTCCCGACCCCCACCACAACCATCCAACCCCCCTCCCACGAAACCCGACCTCCGCTCACCCACCGCGCACCCCACCAAACAGCAAACGCAACCACCCACCCCGCACCTCACCAAACAGAACGCTCAACCACCCACTCCACCTCTCACGACCCATCACGCCCAAGCACCCATCCCACGCCCCACCGAACAGAACGCTCGACCGCTCACCCCACACCCCACGACACACCACTCCCAGCCACGCACCTCACACCTCACGACACAGAACGCTCACCCGCTCACGTCACACCCCACGACACAGGACACCCAACAGGTCACGTCACACCCGAGGAAACGACGCCCTCAATCGCCCAGCTCCGCTGCTACCCGACACCACCCCAGGCCCAGCCCACCCTGCACCGGACATCCCCTCACCCGCCCGAGTCCACCTCCCATCGGCCGCCGGCCCTCACCCACCAGCCCTCAGCCTTCGCCGACCACCCCACCTCCGCCCCCGCGCCACCTCGCCTCGCTTCAACCTCGCCCACCAGCATCTACGCAACCGGGACCTTCGAGGCCGAAATCGCGGTCCACGGCCCCGGCTGGCCCACTCACCTGTCCGGCCGCTGGCTGATCAGCAACGGCTTGATCGTAACTGCCATCGTCATCCGCGCCCCCGGACCCGCTGCCCGAAGCCAACCCTGAACCCACCCATCTCCGAACCCCACCCGACCTTGCACTCGACCAGCCCGATCCCCGACGCAGCCTTGCACGCGACCCAACCTTGAGCCTGAACCAACCTTGAGCCTGAGCCTGAGCCCGCCCTGAGCCTGGTTCAGCCCCCGGGCCTGACACCAGCCCCTTGGTCTGTGCCCAAACCACCCACTGCGCCCGCCACCAACCCTCGGAGCACCCCGGAGCACCCCGGGCCACCTCCGGGGCGCCCCCGGGGCGCCACGGACCACTCCCGGCCCCACCCTCTGACATGCCCTGAGTCCACCCCTGATGCCCGAAACCAAACCCCAGGCCCAGACATACCACCCCAGCACAGAACTCGGCGTCCACGCGCGTACAGGCCGCCCAGGGCCCCAAAAAGAACTAGGCGGGCCAAAAGAGGCCCGCCTAGGAACAACACCATCAGGGTGGAGCTATGGGGATTCGAACCCCAGACCTCCTCCATGCCATGGAGGCGCGCTACCAACTGCGCCATAGCCCCTGGTCACCGCTTCGAGTCCACCCGTTGCGGCGCTCCGAGAGCATATAGCCATCCGCCCTCATTCGCCTAATCGCGCCGCCCGTCCCGCGCCCTCGCCACCAACACCGCCATCCCATCGAGCTGCCGCCGCAATCCGAACTCCAAAAGCGTGTCCAGCCCGGCCTCCCCGACCACCTTGGCCAGAACGGCAAGGGCGCCAAAATCGAACAACTCCCCCAACTCGGCCTCCCGGGCCCGCATCCACTCGTCCTCCGTGATCCCCGTCTCCGTACGAGCCTGCTCCTCCGCCCCCAGACTCACCGCAACCCCTCCGGACGAACTTCACCAACGACACAGCGGCGTGCAGCATCGTGTTCGCGCCAGCCCCAGCCCCTCAAACCGCCGCCCGCAACAGCCGGTCCGTGCGAGCCATCCCATCGCGTACGAGCTGAGGCCGCCTCAGCGACACGGCGTGAGCCAGCCAGGGATGCCGCCGGCAGATACGCCACCATCATGAGCACCGGCGGCCAGACCAGGGCCTCGCTCGACTTCGCCGCGCCCCCGCTGCCCTACGACCACCGCGACCGCGCCCAGCACCACGCCCCTGGTCTAGAGCGCTTTCCAGGGCCTCGGCTGGGAGATCCCGTCCCTGCTCAGACGGATGCGCGAGGCGGACGGCCTCTACTTCACCCCGACGGCCCAGGTCGTCCTACCGCGCTACCCCTCCGGCAGGATCGTCCTGCTGGGCGACGCGGGCCACGCCCCGGGCCTGGGGGGCATGGGCACGGGCCTGGCCCTGATCGCCGCGTACGTCCTGGCCGGCGAACTGCCCGAGGCCGACGACCACCCGACCGCCTTCGACACCCACGAAAGCCGTATAAGGCCATTTGTCGACGTCTGCCAGCGCCAAGCCAAAGGTGCCGACATATACCTCGTCCCCACGAAAAAGTCCCGAATATGGCGGCGCAACCAGATCATGCGGATGCTGCCGTACATGCCAGGAAAAGCATGATCAAACGCATGACCGACCGCGCCGCCTCAGCCATCACCCTCAAGGACTACGACGCGCCCCCAGATCATCCTCCACAGGCTCCGGCCCCGCCACGATCCGGCTCCGCTGCAGGCCCAGCAGTTCCACGCTGATCGTCACCGTGTCGCCCGGCGCGAGCGGCGCGTGCGCCTCGAACCCCAGGCGTCCCCACAGCTCGGCCAGGCACCCGCCACCGCACGTGCCGGACCCGAGCACGTCCCCGGCCCGCACCTCGCTCCCCCGGGACGCGTACGCGATCATCTGCGGATACGAGAACGCCATGTTGCTCCACCGGTCCCCGCCCACGGTCAGCCCGTTGACCGCCGCGGTCATCGGCAGGTCGAAGGCGTTGCCCGACCGGTACGGCTCCAGCTCGTCCGGCGTGACCAGCACGGGCCCGAACGTCGTGGCGGTGTCCTTGCCCTTCACTGGCCCCAGCCGCACCTCCATCTCGGCGACCTGGATGTCGCGGGCCGACCAGTCGTTCATGAGCATGTACCCCGCGATGTGCCCCGCGGCCTCCGCAACGCCCAAGTCCCGTCCGCCGCGCCCGATCACCGCGGCGACCTCGAGCTCGAAGTCGAACACCACGCACCCCGGCGGCACCGGCACGTCGTCGTGCGGCCCGATCACGGCGTAGGGGCTGGTGAAGTAGAAGGCCGGCGCCGCGTACCACTGGTCGGGCACCGGCAGCCCCATCAGCTTGGCCACACCCTCGACGTGCTGCTCGAACGTCATGAAGTCGCGCACGGTGGGCGGGTCGGGAATGGGCGACCGCAGCCGTACGGACTCCAGCGGCACGACCTCGGCGGGGTCGCGCAGCGCGGCCGCACCGGCGCCCGGCAGGTCGTCGAGCAGATCGACCAGCCGCACCCCCGGCGGCAGGGCGTACACCTCTTCGGCGACGACCACTCCGGCCCGGTCGCCCTCGGGTCCCGCGTAGGTGACGAATCTCATCGGTGCCCCCTCATACCGACGTCGGAAATGGGCCGCGGTTCCAGGCGACCGCGTCCGTGAAGGCGGACGGGAGGTCCACCTCGGCGCCCGCCGCGTCCGCGTACACGCGGTGCAGGTTGAGCACGAGCCGCTCAGGATCGGCCCAGCCCTCGAAGTCCCGCAGGTCGACGTGCCGGGCGGCGTCGAGCGGGCTCAGCCCCCGATCCATCCCGGCCCGCGCGGTGTCGAGCACGAAGCGGTAGTAACGCTCGTGGTCGGCCAGGATGCCCGGCAGGTCGGCACCCCTGGCCAGGGGCCCGTGACCGGGCACGATGTGCTCGGCGCCGAAGCCCGCCAGCCAGTCCAGCGAGCGCAGCGCCCCCTCGGCCGAGCCCATCACGATCAGCGGCGTGAGGCCGTGGAAGAGCAGGTCGCCGGTGAACAGCACGCGTTCCTCCGGCAGCCAGGCCACCACGTCACCTGCCGTGTGCGCCGCATGGCCGGGATAGAGCAGGTCGATACGCCGCCCGCCGCTGTAGAGCGTCAGCTCCGAGCGGAACACGAGCGCCGGCGGCCGCCTCGACACCGCCCCCCATTCGGGCACCGGCGACCAGAACGGCGGGCACCCGTCGATGACGAAGTCGGCCAGCACCGCCGCCCGGACGCTCTCGTGGCCGACGATCACCGCCTGCTCGGGAAGCAGGCTGTTGCCGTAGGTGTGGTCGCCGTGCTGGTGCGTGTTCACCGCCGCCCGGATGGGCGCGTCGCCGGTGGCCGTGGCCAGCGCCGTCAAGAATCTCCGGGTACGTTCCTCGGTGGCGCAGGTGTCGATGACGACCGTGCCGTCGTCCCCCGTCACCGCGCCCGCGTTGTTGACCCACCAGGTGCCGTCGGGCTGCACCCATGCGTGCACCCCTGGCACGATCTCGTGCAATGCCGCCGCTTCGAGCCTGCTGTTCACCCGCCTGGCGTCGTTGGTGTGCTTGTTTGCCATGCGTACGATGCCACCACGGACCCCGCGGGGTCATCATCAGCGGGAACGGTTACGATCACCCCCCACCCCGTCGTGAGGCCCGTCGTACGACGTGTCGGCGCGAGCCAGCTCCGCCAGCCCGTCCACCGCGGCCAGCACCCTGCGGGCCTCCGCGACCACCCGCTCCCCCGCGGGCGTCAGCGCGACCCGGCGGCTCGTCCGTTCGAACAGCCGCTGCCCGACCTCGCGCTCCAGTCGCTGGATGTGGCGCCCGAACGGCTGGGCGGCGATGAAATGCCGCTGCGCGGCGCGGCCGAAATGCAACTCCTCTGCGAGCGTGACCGCATAGCGTAATGACCGAATCTCCATCGGCGAACCTTCCCCGACGCCGGCGGCCTGCCGTCCCAGGCCACCGCGGTGTCTGTCGCGGAATGATTCGTCCGAGATCGCCCGTCGTATGTCGGCAGGTTTCGAGCCGCACGGCCCCCGAGCCGTGCGAGCCGTCCTAGGCCTGTCCTAAGCCTCCGCGTCGGGCCGGTCGTCGCTGTTCACCGGTTCGGGCAGGGTGCCGGCGTTGTGCTCGAGCAGCCGCCACCCCCTGCGCCCTTCCTGCAGCACGGACCAGGAGCAGTTGCCCAGCCCGCCCAGCGTGGGCCACAGCTCCTCGGGCAGGCCGAGCAGCTCGCAGATGCCGAGCCGCAGCGCGGCCCCATGGGAGGCCACGACCAGGAGCCCGTGGTCGTCGAGCCGGGCGGCCCACCGCCGCATGGCCCCGGCCACCCGGGCGGCCACGTCGGTGACGGGCTCTCCGTCCGGCGCCTCCCAGGCCGCGTACTCCTGGGGCCACTGCGCGGCGATCTCGTCGCGCGTCAGCCCTTCCCACTGACCCCCGCCGCGCTCGCGGAAGTCCTTGTCGACCGCCACGTCGAGCCCCACGACCCGCCCGAGCGCCAGGGCCGTGTCGTTGGCGCGCTGGAGGTCGGAGGAGACGATGAGGGTCGGCCGTAGCGAGGCCAGCAACGACGCGGCCCTGGCGGCCTGCGCGACGCCGGTCTCGTCGAGGGGAATGTCGGAGTGTCCCTGGAAACGCTGTTCGACGTTCCACAACGTCTGCCCGTGCCGCAGACACACGATGCGTCTGGTCAAGTGCGGGCCCGCTGCAGGTTGGCCTGCATGACGCTCTCCGGCAGCGCGATGGCCGGGCAGTCCTTCCACAGGCGCTCGAGCGCGTAGAATGTGCGGTCCTCCTCGTGCTGCACGTGCACGACGATCTCGAGGTAGTCGAGCAGCACCCAGCGGCCCTCGCGCTCGCCCTCGCGGCGCACGGGCTTGGCGTCGGCCTCGATGCGCAGCCGGTCTTCGATCTCGTCGACGATGGCGCGGACCTGGCGGTCGTTGGTGGCGGAGCAGAGCAGGAAGGCGTCGGTGATGACGAGCTGTTCGCTCACGTCGTAGGCGAGGATGTCATCGGCCAGCTTGTCGGCCGCCGCCTCCGCGGCGATGCGCACGAGCTGGACGGCTCTGTCAGATGCGGTCACGATGCGGGTCTGTCCTCCTGTGTCGGCAGCATGCCCATATGTTGAGGGTACCCTTCCAGGCCGAAACCCCTCACGTACGGCACGAATACCTTAGCCAGTGGCCTGATACATCCCTCGTTTGTTGATGTACTGGACGATGCCGTCGGGCACCAAATACCAAATCGGTTCTCCCTTGGCCACCCGCTGACGGCACTCGGACGACGAAATGGCCAGTGCGGGAATTTCCAGCAACGTGACCCGGCCCTCGGGCAGCCCGGGATCGTGCAAGGTGTGCCCCGGGCGCGTGCAACCGACGAAATGGGCCAGCTCGAACAGTTCGTCGGCGTCCTGCCAGCCGAGAATGGCGCCGAGCGCGTCGGCGCCGGTGATGAAGTACAGCTCGACCTCGGGACCGTAGATCTCCGCGATGTCGCGCAAAGTATCGATCGTGAACGTCGGCCCGGGCCGATCCACGTCCGCCCTGCTCACGGAGAAGCGGGGATTGGACGCGGTCGCGATGACCGTCATCAAATAGCGATCCTCCGGGGCCGACACCTCACGCCCCGACTTCTGGTACGGCCGTCCAGTCGGCACGAAGACGACCTCGTCGAGCTGGAAGTGATGGGCCACTTCGCTGGCGGCGACGAGGTGGCCGTGGTGGATGGGATCGAACGTCCCACCCATCACACCTACTCGCCGCATCCCCTGCACACCAGGCGCGTTCATCATGAAACGGACCTTACGCGGACGCGTCGCCACAACATGATGGGACCCCCCTTGATGATGTCCGCGCATCACTTCCGTTGCGGACGTAGCATGCCGGGCATGACGACCACCCCGGACCGCAACCGCGTCCAACTGCCCGGCATATCGTCCCGAGCCTACGAACACCCCGCAGACCGGTCCGCCCTGGTCGCTCTGCGTAAGTTGAGTGGGTTCGACACGGTTCTCAAGCAGATGTCTGGTCTCGTCAGCGAGCGCCGCCTCCGCCTCATGTACCTGGCCTCGGCAGTCCGCGTCAGCGAGACCCAGTTCCGCTCCCTGTACGACATGGGGCGAGACGCCGCCTACATCCTCGACCTTCACCGGATCCCCGAGATCTACGTCCAGCAGGACCCTCGGGTCCAGGCCAAGGCCATCGGCTTCGATGACCCGTTCATCGTCGTGACCACCGGCCTCCTCAACCTCATGGACGAGGAGGAGCAGCGCTTCGTCATCGGCCACGAGACCTCGCACATCCTGTCGGGGCACGCGGTCTACCGGACGATGCTCGACATCCTCACCACCCTCGCCGCCCGCGTCGCCTGGATCCCGCTCGGCTACATCGGCCTGCGCGCGATCGTCGCCGGCCTGGAGGAGTGGTACCGCAAGTCCGAGCTCTCCTCCGACCGCGGCGGCCTGCTGACGGGGCAGAACCCCGACTCGGCCAAGCGCGCGCTGATGAAGCTCGCCGGCGGCGACTACACCCACGAGATGAACATCGAGGCGTTCCTGGAGCAGTACCAGGAATACGACACCGCGGGCGACCTGCGCGACGGCTTCCTCAAGGTCCTCAACCTGCTCGGCACCACACACCCCTTCGCGGTCGTGCGCGTGGCGGAGCTCGACAGGTGGCAGCGCAGCGGCGAGTACGACCGGATCCTCGGCGGCGACTACCCGCGCCGGGAAGACGACCCCAACGCACGAGTGACCGACGAGATCAAGGCGGCGGCCGAGTCCTACCGCGCGTCCTGGTCGCAGTCGCAGGACCCGTTCATCGGCGTCCTGCGCGACGTGGCCGAAGGCGCGGTCAACGCGGGCGAGCGCATCTTCAACCGCTTCTCCCGCCGCGACGGCGGCCAGGGCTGAGCCGGCTCCGCCAGCCGCGGCCAGATCCGCTTGATCGGCCGCGATGACCCGCCGTGGTGGGCACCGGCGGGTCAGAGCAGGAGGGCGATGGCGCGCACGGCGGCCGCGCACAGGGCGACGAACCCGCCCAGCACGGCCAGTGCGCGCAGCCCCTCCCTACGCAGGTCGGGCAGCCGATGCCCGATCCGCTCGATCTCCCGTCCGGTGATGCCGCCGCACAGCATCCCGAACACCACGGCCGCCACCGTCACGGGCGCGGGCTGCTGCCACCAGTCGGTCTCGATCTGACCGCCGCCCGTCGCCCACAGCGCTCCGCCCGACGCCACCGCGACGGGCACGCCCGGCCACACGACGGCGGTCGCCGCCGCCCCGGTCAGCGCGAGCGGGAAGAGCAACACCCGCAGCGCCACCCGCGTACGCCGCGAGCTGCGATTCCTGACCATCCAGTGGCCCATCCACAAGGTCCTGGTCAGCACCACGAACGCCGTGGTGATCGCGATCGAGGCGATCGGCCAGATCACCGAGGCCACCACGCACGGCACGGCCAGCACCGCGAGCAGCAGCAGCGCGCCGTTGCCCGCGGGCAGCGTGGTCGCCGACTCGGCCCGCAGCCCGGCTCTGCGCCGGTCCTGCGGCTTGGCCACCGCCGTCCGGCTCCTGACGGCCGCCGCCGTACGCTGGCGCGTGGTTCCGACCTTCGGCCGGGGCCCGGTGTTCTTGCCGTCGGTGCCCGCCCGGCTCCGCGGCGCGGGCACCTTCCCCTCCGCCGCCGGACGACCGCGCGCCGCGGCCCCCTCAGCCCCGCTGCGGCCGCGCGCCGCGGCCCCGTCCGCACTCGTACGGTTCCGCGCCGCCGCGCCCTTCCCGTCGGGAACGACCCTGCCGCCCGCCCGCCCGTCGGGAACGGCCCGGCCGGACGCACGCCCGCGCGGCGCCGGCACCTTCCCCTCGGCGGGCACGACGTTGGGCCGGCTGCGCGCGGACTTGGCCTCGCCACGGGCGGCCTCCTCGGCCGTCCTGCTCCGCACCGCCGTGCCCTTGCCGGATTCCTCGACCGCGTCGGCGGCGCGCGCCCCGGCGGGCGGCGACTCGGGCTCGGCCGCGCTGGTGGCCTTGGCCAGCCTCGACAGCCGGTCGGCCAGCAGCGCCGCCGTGGGCCGTTTGCCCGGCTCCCGGTTGAGTGCCGCGCGTACCAGCGGCAGCAGCTCCACGGGCACGCCCTTGAGGTCGGCCTGACCGTTCAGCACCGCGTACATCTGCGCCTCGGCCGTCCCACGCCCGAACGTCGGCCGCCCGGTCGCCGCGAACGCCACCGTGGCCGCCCACGCGTGCACGTCGGCGGGCGAGTCCACGTTCTCGTCGGCGAAGATCTCCGGCGCGGTGTAGCCGGGCGTGCCGAGGAACGTGCCCGTCATGGTGAGCCGCGTCGCGTCGAGCACCTGGGCGATGCCGAAGTCGATCAGCACCGGCCCCTCGGTGCCCATGATGATGTTGCCGGGCTTCAGGTCGCGGTGCACGACGCCGGCCGCGTGGATGATCGCGAGGGCGGCGGCGATGCCCTGGGCCATGTCCACGAGCTGGGACACGTCGAGGGGGCCGCTCTGGCGTACACGTTCGAGCAGCGTGGCGCCCTCGATGTGCTCCATGACCAGGTAGGGACGGCTGTGGTCGAGGTCGGCGTCGAGCACCTTGGCCACGTAGGGGCTCTCGACCCTGCGCAGCGCGCGGACCTCTCGCTCCAGCCGGATGCGCGAGGTCTCGTCCTCGGCCAGGTCATGAAGGACTTTGAGGGCGACGTGCTCGCTGCGGCGGGTGCTGGCGAGGTAGACCTCACCCATCCCGCCCCGGCCGAGCCGCTCGATCAGGGTGTACGGCCCGACCTTGCCGAGCTTGCTCACCGTCCCTCCCCGCCCGGCGCGCCCATAAGGGACACAAATCTAGCGCCGGGACACGAGTTGCCGCTTGAGGCACGCCGAAGGTTTATCTGCGTGTGTGATCGGACAGCATGGCATCGAGCCCTGTCGTGGGCTCCTCGGACAGCCGTCTGCGGCCCTTCCTGCGCCAGTTGACATGGCCCCGGCTCTCCAGCCAGAGCAGCAGCCGATCGGCGCCGAACAGCACCGCGGCCGAGAAGACGAGGGCGACGACGATTTCCATGTCTCCCAGTCAAACCACGGCCCGCGGTGCGGGTCAGGCCGACACGCCGATCAACCGGCCACCACCGTGCCCTCTGACGTGCGCAAATGCCCCTCACCGGTATAGACCCACTTGGTCGAGGTCAGCTCGGGCAGGCCCATGGGCCCCCGCGAATGCAGCTTCTGGGTGGAGATGCCTATCTCCGCACCGAATCCGAACTCCCCTCCATCGGTGAACCTGGTCGAGGCGTTGACCGCCACGGCCGCCGAGTCGACCAGCGCGACGAACCGCCGGGCGGCCCGCTGCGACCGGGTGACGATGGCGTCGGTGTGGCCGGAGCCGTAGCGCCTGATGTGCGCCACCGCGTCCTCCAGCGAGCCGACGACGGCGGCGGCGATGTCGAGCGAGAGATATTCGGCGTAGAAGTCGTCCTCGGTGACGGGCACCACGTCGGCGGCGTAGCCGGCGATCCGCGTGTCACCGTGCACGGTCACCCCGGCCTCCCGCAGCGCCTCCAGCGCCCTGGGCACGAACGCGTCGGCGACGCCCTCGTGCACCAGGAACGTCTCGGCGGCGTTGCACACCGACGGCCGCTGCGCCTTGGCGTTGACCAGGATCTGCACGGCCAGCTCCACGTCGGCCTCGGCGTCGACGTAGACGTGGCAGTTGCCCACGCCGGTCTCGATCACCGGCACCGTGGACTCCTCCACCACCGAGTTGATCAGCGAGGCGCCGCCGCGCGGGATCAGCACGTCGACCAGGCCGCGGGCCCGCATGAGCTCCTTGACCGAGTCACGGCTCTGCCCGGGGACGAGCTGGACGGCCCCGGCGGGCACCTCGGTCTCCGCCAGCGCGCCCTGCATGATCTTCACCAGGGCGGTGTTGGAGGAGTAGGCGCTGGACGAGCCGCGCAGCAGCACCGCGTTGCCGCTCTTGAGGCAGAGCGCGGCGGCGTCGACGGTGACGTTGGGGCGGCCTTCGTAGATGATGCCGATCACGCCCAGCGGGACCCTGAGCTGGCGTAGCTCTAGCCCGTTGGGCAGCGTGCTCCCCCGGACGACCTCGCCGACCGGGTCGGGCAGATCGGCCACCTGCCGCACGGCCTCGGCGATGGCCGCGATCCTGGCCTCGTCGAGCCGCAGCCGGTCGATCATCGCCTCGGACGTGCCCTGGGCCCTGGCCTGCTCGACGTCCTTGGCGTTGGCCTCGACGATCTCGGCGGCGTGCGCGACCAGGGCGTCGGCGACGGTGCGCAGCGCCCGGTCCTTGGGCGCCCGCGGCAGCGGGGCCAGCTCGGCGGCGGCCTCACGTGCCGCACGGGCGACCTTCAAGAACTCTTCGGACATCGCGCGCTCCTCGTCGGGCTTCAGCTGTGGGATTCCAGTATGACGATGTCGTCGCGGTGGATCAGCTCACGTTCATATTCCGGACCGAGCGCGCTCGCCAGCTCCTTGGTGGAGCGCCCGAGCAGGCCGGGGATCTCGGTGGCGTCGAAGTTCACCAGGCCGCGGGCCACGACGAGCCCCTGAGGCCCGCACAGGTCGACGGGGTCGCCCGCGGCGAACTCGCCCTCCACGGACGTCACCCCGGCCGGCAGCAGCGACTTGCGCCGTCCCACGATGGCCTCCACCGCGCCCTGGTCGAGGTGGAGACGGCCGCGCCCGGTGGTGGCGTGCGCGAGCCAGAGCAGCCGCGTGCCGGGATGGCGGCCACCGGGGTGGAAGTAGGTGCCCACGTCGGCCCCGCTGAGCGCCTGGGCCGCGTGAGCGGCCGCGGTGAGCACCACGGGCACCCCGGCGCCGGTGGCGATCCTGGCGGCCTGCACCTTCGTCACCATGCCGCCGGTGCCGACGGCCGCGCCGTTCTTGCCCAGCTCGACGCCGACCAGATCTTCGGGCCCGCGGATCTCCGCCAGCCGCCGCGAGCCGCTGCGGCTGGGCGGGCCGTCGTAGAGCGCGTCGACGTCCGACAGCAGCACGAGGGCGTCCGCGTGGATGAGGTGCGACACCAGCGCCGCCAGCCGGTCGTTGTCGCCGAAGCGGATCTCGTCGGTGGCGACGGTGTCGTTCTCGTTGACGATGGGCACGATGCCCAGCTCCAGCAGCCGGGCCAGGGTGCGCTGGGCGTTGGCGTGGTGGGCGCGGCGCATCATGTCGTCGGCGGTCAGCAGCACCTGGCCGACGCGTAGGGAGTAGCGGGCGAAGGAGGAGGTGTAGCGGGCGACCAGCACGCCCTGCCCGACGGACGCCGCCGCCTGCTGGGTGGCCAGGTCACGCGGTCGCGCGCTCAGCCCGAGCGGGCCGAGGCCCGCCGCGATGGCTCCCGAGGAGACCAGCACGATCTGCGTCCCGGTACGGCGCCGCGCCGCCAGCACGTCCACCAGGGCGTCCACGCGATCGACGTCGATCATGCCCTGGGGGGTCGTGAGCGAGGAGGAGCCGACCTTGACGACGACCTTCGACGCTGAGCTGATCTGTTCCCGCACGACAGGCAGCCTATCCGTTCCGCGGCGGGTCAGGAGATTCGCTACATTGACTGCATCACTACATTCGATGTAGTTATTCTGCCATGGAAATCCGTACTTATGTCGTCACGGGCGCCGCATCTGGCATCGGCGCGGCCACCGCCGACCATCTGGAGCAGGCGGGCGCGCGAGTGATCCGCTGCGATGTGCACGAGGCCGACCTGACCACCCCGGAAGGCCGCGAAACCCTGGTGGCGCACGTCACGAACGCGTCGGGCGGCCGGATCGACGGCCTCATCGCCGTCGCGGGCCTCGGCGTCCCCTCCGAGCTGACGGTCAGGCTCAACTTCTTCGGCACCGTCGCCACCCTGGAGGGCCTGCGCCCCCTCCTGCTGGCCTCCGACCGCCCCAGCGCGGTCGTGGTGTCCTCGCTCAGCGCGATCGTGGCCGCCGACGAGGGCATCGTGAGCGCCTGCCTGTCCATGGACGAGGAGAGCGCCGTCGCCGCGGCGCGCACGGCCATCGGCGAAGGGCGCGGCCGCATCGTCTACCCGTCGTCCAAGGCGGCGCTCGACCGCTGGCTGCGCCGCGCCGCCGTGACCCCCGACTGGGCCGGGGCCGGCATCCCGCTCAACGCGGTGGCGCCCGGCGTCGTGGACACGGACACGGCCAGGAAGCTCATCCTGTCCGACCGTACGACCCGCGACCTCGTGTCCACCGCCATGCCCCAGCCGCTGGGCTTCCCCGGCCCGGCGGACGCGATCGCGTCCCTCCTGGCCTGGCTGGCCGGCCCGGCCAACACCTTCACGACCGGCCAGATCATCTACGCCGACGGCGGCGCCGAGGCCACCCTGCGCCCCTGACCACCGCGGAGCCGCCCCTGCCCCGGAGACCTGCCGGGCGGAGATCCACCCGCCCCGGCGTCCCCGGTGCGGCGGTCACGCGAAGCGGTTGTCGGACCCCCGCGGCCCCTGCCGCACCGACTCGGCGTTCAGCGTGGGCTGCCAGTCGAAGACGTAGCCACCCTCCATCGGCCCGATGACCACCTCGGCGCCCGCCTTGGCCCCGGCCTTGGCCAGCTCCTGCTCGACCCCCAGCCGCTCGAGCCGGTCGGCGAGATATCCGACCGCCTCGTCGTTGGTGAAGTCGGTCTGCCTGATCCACCGCTCCGGCTTCTCACCGGTGATCTGGAACAGGTTCTCGTTGACCCGCCGCACCTTGAACCCGGTGTCCCCGAGCTGCTTGGGCCGGATGACCAGCCGCGTCGGCTCCTCGACCGGCTTGTTGGCCCTGGCCGCCGCCACCCACTCGCCCATCGCGAACGTGAGCTCCCGCAACCCGTCATGCGTGGCGGCCGAGATCGTGAAGACCTTCAGCCCCCGCTCCTCGAACTCGGGCGCGACCAGTTCGGCCAGCTCCCGGGCGTCGGGGACGTCGGCCTTGTTCAGCACCACCAGCCGCGGCCGGTCCTCGAGCTTCCCGTACGCCCGCAGCTCCGCCTCGATCACCTCGTAGTCCGTGACCGGGTCACGCCCGGGCTCCATGGTCGCGCAGTCGATGACGTGCACGAGCATGTCGCACCGCTCGACGTGCCGCAGGAACTCGTGCCCGAGCCCCTTGCCCTGGGACGCGCCCGGGATCAGCCCCGGCACGTCGGCGACGGTGAACACGTTGTCCCCCGCCGTCACCACGCCCAGGTTGGGGATCAGCGTGGTGAACGGATAGTCCGCGATCTTCGGCTTGGCCGCGCTGAGCGCCGCGATCAGCGAGGACTTCCCGGCGCTGGGGAACCCGACCAGCGCCACGTCCGCGACGCTCTTGAGCTCCAGCATGACGTCGAGCCCGTCGCCCGGCTCGCCGAGCAGCGCGAACCCGGGCGCCTTGCGCTTGGTGCTGGCCAGGGCCGCGTTGCCGAGCCCGCCGTGACCGCCCTGGGCGATCACGTACCGGGTGCCGGCCCCCACGAGGTCGACCAGCACCTCACCCGTGTCGGCGTCCTTCACCACCGTCCCGTTGGGCACGGCCAGGATCACGTCGCCGCCGTTGGCCCCGTCGCGGTTGGAACCCTGCCCCTGCTTGCCGTTCTCGGCGTTGCGGTGCGGGCGGCGGTGGTAGTCGAGCAGGGTCGCCGTGTTGGGATCGACCTCGAGCACGACGTCACCGCCCCGCCCGCCGTTCCCGCCGTCGGGCCCGCCGAGCGGCTTGAACTTCTCCCGGTGGATGGAGGCACACCCATTTCCCCCGTCACCGGCCCTGATGTGCAGGACCACCTGGTCCACAAAGTCCGGCATGCCGTATTCCTCCATCGCCCCACCAGGGGCATCTCATTCCAACACCCGGGCCCCCAAAGGCCTCACCGGGCTCATGCGACGGCCCTACCCACCCAAACGGCCCAGCCTTCGACCAGGGCCCGTACCGGCTGGAACAGCCACGAAAAACGCCAAAGGGCGGATCGACGAGCGATCCACCCTTTGAACCAACGCTTAGGAGAAGGAGGAAACCTTACTCCGCGACAGGAACGATGCTGACGGCGCGGCGGCCGCGCTTGACACCGAACTGCACGTGACCGGCGGCCAGCGCGAACAGCGTGTCATCGCCACCGCGGCCCACGTTGTCGCCAGGGTGGAAGTGGGTGCCACGCTGACGGACGATGATCTCGCCCGCGTTGACCAGCTGGCCACCGAAGCGCTTGACGCCCAGACGCTGGGCGTTGGAGTCACGACCGTTCCGGGTGGACGACGCGCCCTTCTTGTGTGCCATCTCTCAAACTCCCGTTCAGGCCTGCTCGATACCGGTGATCTTCACCTGGGTGTACCGCTGGCGGTGACCCTGGCGCTTCTTGTAACCGGTCTTGTTCTTGTACTTGAGAATGCGGATCTTCGGGCCCTTGGTCTCGCCGAGGATCTCGGCGTTGACCGTGAACTTGCCCGCCTCGGTGGTCACATCGCCGTCGTTGACGACGAGCACCGTCGGCAGCGAAACCGAAGAGCCGACCTCGCCGGCGACCTTGTCCACCTCGAGGACGTCACCGACGGAGACCTTCTGCTGCCTGCCGCCGCAACGAACGATCGCGTACACCGCGGAACCCTTCTACTGACTCACTGTTGCGAACCTCGGCCATCCCACACCGGGGACGGCCGCTGACTCCGAATGCTGCGCCTATCATTCGGTCTGTCTCAAACCGACGAACCGAGTAAGCGCGCCAACAGGGCACGTCACCTGACGCACCGATTCACCAGGGTACCGGATTAACGGGCCCCTAGGCGAACCGGACGGAACGTCGGAAGTCTGCCGAGGCTAATCGGCCGACTTGGCTCGGCGGGAGCGTCGCCGCCCTCTGCCGGAAGTCTGGCTTGCCTGGTCGTCCTCAGCCGGGACGTCTTCAAGCGCACCGGTCACGGTATCACGGCCGGAGGAGTCCTTGGCCGCGGAAACCTTGTCCGAGACCGCCTTCTCGACCGCCATCTTGCCCTGCGTACCGCGTCCTTCGGGCTTGCTCTCGACCGGCTCCGTGGAGACGATCAGACCGCGCCCGTTGCAGCACTCGCACGGCGTCGAGAACGCCTCCAGCAGCCCCTGACCGACCCGCTTACGCGTCATCTGCACCAGGCCCAGCGACGTCACCTCGGCCACCTGGTGCTTGGTCCTGTCGCGGGCCAGGCACTCCAGCATCCGCCGCAGCACCAGGTCGCGGTTCGACTCCAGCACCATGTCGATGAAGTCGATCACGATGATGCCGCCGATGTCGCGGAGCCTGAGCTGGCGCACGATCTCCTCGGCCGCCTCCAGGTTGTTCCTGGTGACGGTCTCCTCGAGGTTGCCGCCCTGGCCGGTGAACTTGCCGGTGTTGACGTCCACGACGGTCATCGCCTCGGTACGGTCGATCACCAGCGAGCCGCCGCTGGGCAGCCACACCTTGCGCTCCATCGCCTTGCCGAGCTGCTCGTCGATCCGGTACGACTCGAAGACGTCGCCGCCCTGGTCGTCGTCCCACCTCGACAGGCGCTCGGCCAGGTGCGGCGCGACGTACTTGACGTAGTCGTCGACCGTGTCCCACGCCTCGTCGCCCTGCACGACCAGCGAGGTGAAGTCCTCGTTGAACACGTCGCGCACGACCCGGATGGTCAGGTCGGGCTCGGCGGACAGCAGCTCGGGCGGGCTGGCCGACTTGGCCTTCTTCTGGATGCTCTCCCACTGCGCCGACAGCCGCGCCACGTCACGGGCCAGCTCCTCCTCGGAGGCCCCCTCGGCGGCGGTACGCACGATCACGCCGGCGTTCTCCGGCATGACCTTCTTCAGGATGCTCTTGAGCCGCGTGCGCTCCTTGTCGGGCAGCTTGCGGCTGATGCCGGTCATCGACCCGTCCGGCACGTACACGAGGTATCGGCCGGGCAGGCTGATCTGCGACGTGAGCCGGGCGCCCTTGTGCCCGATCGGGTCCTTGGTGACCTGAACGAGCACCGACTGACCCGACTTCAGCGCCGACTCGATGCGCTTGGGCTGGCCCTCGAGGCCGGCGGTGTCGAAGTTCACCTCGCCGGCGTACAGGACCGCGTTCCTGCCCTTGCCGATGTCCACGAACGCCGCCTCCATCGAGGGCAGCACGTTCTGCACCTTGCCGAGGTAGACGTTGCCGACGTAGGACTGGCTGGCCTCGCGGTTGACGTAGTGCTCGACGAGCACGCCGTCCTCCAGCACCGCGATCTGCGTACGGTCGCCCACCCGCCGCACGACCATCATGCGGTCGACGGACTCACGGCGGGCCAGGAACTCCGACTCGGTGATGATCGGCGGCCGCCTGCGCCCGAGCTCGCGCCCTTCACGACGGCGCTGCTTCTTGGCCTCGAGCCGGGTGGAGCCGCGCACGCTCTGCACGCCGTCGGTGGCGGTGTCGAGCGAGGCCGCACGCCCCGAGCGCGGCGCCCGGATGCGCACCACGGTGTTCGGCGGGTCGTCACTGGCCGGCTCGGCGCCTTCGTCGCCGCCACGCCGACGGCGACGCCGGCGGCGGCGCGAGGACGAGGCCTCCTCTTCCTGCGCCTCCTCGCCCTGCTCCTCGTCGCCGTCCTCGTCGGACTCCTCGCCGTCGTCGGCGTCGTCACGCTCGCGCGCCTTGCCGCGGCCCCGGCCGCCACGCCGGCGGCGCCGACGCCGGCCGCCGCCCTCTTCCTCCTGGTCGTCGGAGGTGTCGAGCTCGGCCTCGGTCTCGGCCTCTTCCTCGGTCACGGTCTCGTCGACCGGCTCCTCGGCCTCCTCAGGCTCCGCCACCACCGGCTGCGGGGGCTCCTGCCGCCGGGTGGCGGCGGGCTTGGCCCGGCTGGGGTCGGGCGCCTGGAAGAGCGGCGCGAAGATGGCCGCCGGCCGCTGGAACGCGGCCCCCGGCTGGTCCTGCCTGCGCGCGGAGAGCCCGAACGGGTCGGCGAGCAGGCTGGAGCGCACCGGCTCCTCGTCGAGGTCCTCACCGGCGGGCTCGTCGTCGAGCGGCTCGTCCTCGGGCAGGATCTCCAGGATGTCGTCCTCGATGCCTTCGACGGTGTCCCCGGGCTCCACCCCGGCACCCTGTCCCTGAGCCGCCTCAGCGCTCACGGCGCCGGCGTCCTCGGCCGCCTCGGCCTGAGCCGCACCGGCCCGAGTCCTCGTGCTCCTGGTACGGGTCGTCCGGGTACGCCCGCCACGCGTGACACCTGCGGCCTCACCGTCCCCGGCGGCCTCACCGGAACCGGCGACCTCCTCCGCGGCACCCTTTCCGGCACCGGAGGGCGTCTCCACCCCGGCCTCACCACGCGCCGCGGACTCCTCCACGGACCGTGCCACGTCAGCGGCCTCGACCTCTTCGGTCTCGGCCTTCTTCCGCGTCCGGCGCCGCTTCACCGGCGCCTCCGCGCCTTCGGCGGCGATCTCGTCGGGCTTCTCTGCTTCCGGGAGCGCTCCCGCCGTGTCCGGCTGCTCCTCGGCCTCCTTCTTCGTGGTACGCCGCCGCGTGGTCGTGGCGGTGGACCTCGTCCTGGTGGCCCTCTTGGGCTTCTCAGTCACAGCGTCGGCCACGGCATCGGCCACAGCGTCGGCCACAGCCGCCTCGACCGGGCTCTCACCTTCGAACCCGGAACCGGCGGCCGCCTCGAGAATCTCAGGCGTGGGCTCCCCGGCCGCACGCTGTGCGGCCTTGCGCTGTATCGGTTGCACTTCCGCCACCGACGGCGCGGCCTGCGCCGCCACAACGGTGACCGGAGTGGACGCCGGCTCCTCGGGCGGCTCCGGCGGTGGACCCGCCGGGCGGCTGGAGCGGCGACGTCGGGTCACGTCGGGCTGTTCAATTGTCTCCCCGTCAGGGCCAGTGACCCCGGCGTTGGGCTCGTTGTCGAGCATGCGGGCGTTCTCCCGTCAGCTCCCGGGCGCGTCGCCGCGCCGCGCAGGAGCCCTCGTGTCTCGTTGTCCGCCGGCGCCCCCGAAGTGGAGGCGTCGGCGCCAAGTCCTGTCAGCGGCCGTACCCCGCTCGCGCAGGGCACTTCCTTAACCGGCGACGTGCTCACCCGCCGGACCCGCCTCGCCGCCGCGCGTGGTGTCGCGGTCCAGGTCGAGCGGGTCGGCAAGCGCACCGGTGCTTACGTCGAGCGGCCCCTGCGCCAGCCTGGTCACCTCGGGGGGAACCGGCGGCGCGAAGTCGGCCACAAGGCGCAGCCCTGTGAGCACATCGTCGGGTCGAACGGCAGGCGTCATGTGCCGAACAACCATGCGCAGTATGACACACGGCCCTCCCTGCACTTGAGCTGCGGTTCTGTCTGTTCCCTCAGACACCACGAGGCCCAGGACGGCCTCCCGCGCGTCGAAGCGGCGGGGGCCCTTCTTGGTCAGGCGCTCGACTTCCACCGTGCCTGCCGCGAGGAATTTCGCCGCCGCCACCTCGGCGAGCTCGCGATCGGCACCGGGCAGCCGCACCTCCCAGTCGGAGACCTCCAAGCGGTCGGCCAGCCCCCCCGGACCCGCCTCCACAACGTCGAGCACATCGAGCCCAGGCGGCAACGACTCGTCCAGGGCTTGTCTGACCTGGCCGGGGTCGCACGGCGTGGTAACACCGATCTCGAGGTATTCGGCTTCGCTGGCGACACCGGTCGGCGCCGCGCCCGCGTAGGAGATCTTCGGGTGAGGCGAGAAACCCGCGCTGTAGGCCACCGGAATGCCGGCACGACGGACCGCCCTCTCGACGGCCCGCGAGATGTCGCGGTGGCTGGTGAAGCGCAGGCGGCCGCGCTTGGCGTAACGCACACGCAGGCGCTGCACCGTGGGCGCGGGCGGAGGCCCTTCGGGAACAGGTTTCAGAGCTGGTCGTCCTTCCCTTGTAAGAGTTCCTTCGTCTCAGGATAAGCCGCTCAGGCGTATGTACGTGTACGCCGAGACACGGCTCGCCCACTGAGCGCGCTAGACCACCGTCAGAGGAAGGAGTTTTCGCCCCGTGGGGCCGATTTGGATCTCTGTGCCCATGGTCGGGCAGACACCGCAGTCGTAGCACGGAGTCCAGCGGCAGTCTTCGACCTCACTGCCGTTGACGGCCTCCTGCCAGTCCTGCCAGAGCCATTCGCGATCGAGGCCGGCGTCGAGGTGATCCCACGGCAGGACCTCGTTCTCCTCCCGCTCCCGCGTGGTGTACCAGTCGACGTCGACGCCCGCCTTCTCGGCGGCGGCCATCCAGCGCTCGTAGGAGAAGTGCTCGCTCCACCCGTCGAACCGGCCGCCGTCCTCCCAGACGGCCCTGATCACGGCCCCGACCCTGCGGTCGCCCCGCGAGAGCAGCCCCTCCACGATCGAGGGTTTGCCGTCGTGGTAACGGAAACCGATGGCGCGGCCGTACTGCTTGTCGCCTCTGAGCGAGTCGCGCAGCGCCTTGAGCCGCCGGTCGACGGTCTCGTGGTCGGCCTGCCCGGCCCACTGGAACGGCGTGTGCGGCTTGGGCACGAACCCGCCGATGGAGACCGTGCAGCGGATGTCGCGGCTGCCGGTCGCCTCGCGGCCCGCCTGGATGACCTTCTTGGCCAGGTCGGCGATGCCGAGCACGTCTTCGTCCATCTCGGTGGGCAGCCCGCACATGAAGTAGAGCTTGACCTGCCGCCACCCCTGCGAATAGGCCGTGGTGACGGTGCGGATCAGGTCTTCCTCGGTGACCATCTTGTTGATCACCTTGCGCATGCGCTCCGAGCCGCCCTCGGGCGCGAACGTCAGGCCCGAGCGCCTGCCGTTCCTGGAGAACTCGTTGGCCAGGTCGATGTTGAACGCGTCGACCCGGGTCGAAGGCAGCGACAGCGAGGTGTTGGTGCCCTCGTAGCGATCGGCCAGGCCCTTGGCCACGTCGGCGATCTCGGAGTGGTCGGCGGACGAGAGCGACAGCAGGCCGACCTCGTTGAAGCCGGACTCCTTGACGCCGTTCTCCACCATCGCGCCGATCGTGGTGATGGAACGCTCGCGCACCGGCCGCGTGATCATGCCCGCCTGGCAGAAGCGGCAACCGCGCGTGCAGCCGCGGAAGATCTCCACGCTGAACCGCTCGTGCACCGTCTCGGCCAGCGGCACCAGCGGCTTCTTCGGATAGGGCCACTCGTCGAGGTCCATCACGGTGTGCTTGTGCACCCGCCACGGCACGTCGGCCCGGTTGGGCGCGACCCGCTTGATGCGGCCGTCGGAGTGGTAGTCGACGTCGTAGAACTTCGGCACATAGACCCCGCCGGACTCGGCGAGCCGCATCAGCAGCTCATCGCGCCCGCCCGGGCTGCCCTCGGACTTCCACTCGCGGATGACCTCGCTGATGGCGATGGCGATCTGCTCCCCGTCGCCGAGCACGGCCGCGTCGAGGAAGTCGGCGATGGGCTCGGGGTTGAAGGCCGCGTGACCGCCCGCGAGCACGATCGGGTCGTCGTCACCGCGGTCCGCGGCCGGCAGCGGTATGCCGGCCAGGTCGAGCGCGTTCAGCATGTTGGTGTAGCCGAGCTCGGTCGAGAACGACAGCCCGAGCACGTCGAAGGCGCGCACCGGCCGGTGCGCGTCGACGGTGAACTGCGGGACGCCCTCGGCCCTCATGAGCGCCTCGAGGTCGGGCCAGACCGCGTAGGTGCGTTCGGCCAGCGTGCCGGGAAGCTCGTTGAGGATCTCGTAGAGGATCGCCACGCCCTGGTTGGGCAGCCCGACCTCGTAGGCGTCGGGGTACATCAACGCCCACCGCACGTCGGCGGAATCCCAGTCCTTGACGGTCGAGTTGAGCTCACCCCCGACATACTGGATGGGCTTCTGCACTTTGGGCAGCAGCGCTTCCAGGCGGGGGAATATCGACTCGACAGACATACGGTCCAGGGTAGCGGCGCTCAGACGGTGGCAGGTCCCTGGATGTCGATGTCGTTTCCGCTGAGCACCAGAATGCGGTGCCCTTCGTAGCAGCGCAGCTCAACGGCGATGACACCGCTCGCGAGATTGTGCACCCTGATGACATGGTTCGCGGGCAGCAGGAAGCGCTCTCCGCAACTGTCGCAATAGGCCAAGAACATGCTTCCATTTTCTCGCTCGAACGGCGTTCCCGACAGGGACGGAAGCACTAATTGAAGGACTGTCTTCGCACTCTGATGGCCTGCAGCAGCCCGATCGCGATGAGGTTGGCGAAGGTGGCGGTGCCGCCGTAGGACACGAACGGCAGCGGCAACCCGGTGATCGGCATGATCCCGATCGTCATTCCTACATTGATGAACGCCTGGAACGCGAACCAGCACACGATGGTCCCCGCGACCAGCGTCCCGAACCGGTCGTCGCACTGCCTGGCGATCTTCAGCCCGCGCAGCAGCACCACCCCGAGCAGCAGCACCACCGTGACCGACCCGAGGAACCCGAACTCCTCCCCCGCCACGGTGAAGATGAAGTCGGTGTGCTGCTCGGGCACGAACCGCCCGGTCGTCTGCCCTCCGCCCAGCAGCCCCTTCCCCAGCAGTTGCCCGGACCCGATGGCGATCAGCGACTGCGTGCTGTTGTAGCCCGCCCCGCGCGGATCGACGCTCGGATCGACGAACGCCGTGAACCGCATCACCTGGTACGGCTCCAGCAGCTCAAAGGCGAACACCGCGAACACCCCGGCCCCCGCCACCAGCGTCAGCAGCGCGATCCACCGCTTGCGCACGCCCGAGATGATGAGCCCCGCCGCCACGATCACCGCCAGCACCAGCGCCGTGCCGAGGTCGGGCTGCAGCATCACCAGCCCGATCGTGACCCCGGCCGCGATGAGCACCAGCACCACGTCGAGCCCGCGCGGCCGATCGCTCCCCTCGGCGGGCTGCGCCAGCAGCATCGCGATCATGAGTAGTAGCCCGACCTTGGCGAACTCGGACGGCTGCACGGCGAACCCGCCGCCCAGCAGGATCCACGAGTGCGACCCGTTGATCGTCGCGCCGAGCGGCGTGATCACCAGCCCCAGCCCGACGAGCGACATCAGGAACACCAGGGGCGCGTACGCCCGCATCGCCCGGTGGTCCACCAGGGAGACGATCCCGCACAACACGATCCCGATGACCTCGTTGAGCAGGTGCTTCTTCACCAGCCCGGTGGAGCCCGGCGCCCAGGTCCTGGTGCACGACCACACCAGCAAGGTGCCGATCACGCACAGGCCGGCCACCGCGACCAGCATCAGCCCGTCGAGCCGCCGCACGGTGGAGTTCTCCCGCGCCATCCGCCGGAACAACGAGGGCTGCCGAATAGCCACCGGCCGCGCCATCACGTCCCACCCCCCACCCCAACAACCCCCCACCCCACAACCCCTCGCCCCACACCCACCGCCCCCTCAACCAACCGCCCCACATCCAGGCACCCCACACCCAGCCGCTCCACAACCGCTCGCCCCACCACCGACCACCCGGCGGCCCCTTGCCCAACAACCCTTCGCCGCCCCTCAACCCGCCGCCCATCGACCGCTCGTCCCACGACCCGCCGCCCCACGACCGGCCATCCCTCGACCGATCGCCCCCCAACCCCTCGGCCAGCCAGATCCCGGCCCTCAGCCCCTTCGGTCACCTTCCACCCGGTCATCCCCCAGCCACCATCCCGTCGGGTGAGAACGCGGGCAGTCGCGTCGTCAACCGCCCCCCAGGCACGGCCGCCTTCCGTTTGATGCCATAAATCCCCTCATAAATCTCCCGGACAGCCGGCGCCGCCGTCTGCGCCCCCATCCCGCCCTGCGAGACCATGACGACGACCACGTACTGCGGATTCTTGGTAGGCGCGAACGACGCGAACCACGAGGTGTCCTTCTTGCCCCACACCTCCGCCGTACCGGTCTTCCCGCCGACCCGCACCTTGTTCATCGGGAACCCGGCGAAAGCCCCCGCCGCGGTGCCGTCCTGGGCGACCTGGCTCAGCGCGTTCTTGATGTAGAGCCGTTCCTTCTCGCTCAGCGGCAGCTTGCCCTCCACCGGCACGGGAATGGTCCTGACCACCTTGCCGTCGGGCCGCACCTGCGCCCACCCGATGCGCGGGCTGCGCACCTTCCCGTCGCTCACCAACGCCATGTACGCCCTGGCCAACTGCATGGGCGTCACCAGCACGTCACCCTGCCCGATGGAGAAGTTGGCCGAGTCACCGGGCCGCAGCAGGAACCCCTCGGTGCAGTTCTCCAGAGCCAGCCGCTTGAGGAACTCCGCCCGCGCCCGGTCCTTGACCTCCGGATAGCCCTTGCGCGACCGCTCGCAGTTGATCGCGCTGGTGCGGTTCCACAGGTCCTTCTTCCACGCCCGGTCGGGGATCCGCCCGCCGGACTCGCCGGGCAGGTCCACGCCGGTCGGCCGGCCGAACCCGAACGACCTGGCGATGTTGGCGAAGATCTCCTTGGGCGTCTTCTTCGGATGACGCCCCCCGTCCTTCAGATATTGCTCGTAGGCAGCCCGATAGAAGATCGTGTCGCACGACTTGACCAGCGCCGTGTGCAGGCTCAGCGTGCCCAGCGCGATGCCGCGGAAGTTGTTGAAGGCCCGGCCGCCCACCGCGTAGGAGCCGGGGCAGGAGTATGAGCCGTTGAGCGGATAGCCGGCCCGCAACATCGCCGACACCGACGAGACCTTGAACGTCGAACCCGGCGCGAACTGCCCGTTGATCGCCCGCGACACAAGCGGATTTCGGGATTTTTCCGACATCAGCCACTGGTAGCCACGCGCCGAGATCCCGCCCGCCCAGATCTCCGGGTCGTACCCGGGCGCGCTCGACAGCGCCACCACCCGCCCCGTACGCGCGTCGAGCACCACCCCGGCCCCGCCGTCGGCCCCCGGCGCGTTCTTCATCGCCCGCGTCAGCGCGTTCTCCACCACGGTCTGCACCCGCGAGTCGATGCTGGTCACCAGATGATCGCCCGGAATGGGGGTGATCTGCTCCTCGACCCCGAGCGCCTTGCCCATCCGGTCGACCTGGACCCTGCGCAGCCCGGCCTTGCCCCGCAGCGCGTCGTCGTAGACGTATTCGAGCCCGTCGCGCCCGGCCAGGTCCACCCCGGAGAAGCTGGCCTTCAACCCTTCGCGCTTCTCCAGCTCGGCCTCGGTGACCGGCTGCAGATAGCCGAGCATCTGGGCGCCGGCCCGGCCGCCCGGATATTGCCGCACGGAGTGGATCTCCGCCGTCACCCCGGGAAACTCCTCCTGCCGCTCGAGGATCTGCAGCGCCTCCCGGGTGTCGACCTTCTCGTCCAGCGGCACCGGCTGATAGGGCGAGCCGGTCCAGCACGGCTTGCCCACCCCGGGCCCGCACGGCGTGATGCGCTGCTGCAGATCGGCGACCGGCCGGCCGAGCACCGCCGACAGCTTGCTCATCACCTTGAGCCCGCCGTCCTTCATCCTGGTGAGCCGGGTCCGGTCCACGGAGACGACGAGCGCGGTCTTGTTGCGCACCAGGGGCCGCCCCGAGGAGTCGAGGATCTGCCCCCGCACCGCCGGTACGATCACCGCCCGCGTCCGCGTCTCCGTCGCCCGCGTCACGAACTCGTTCCCCCGCACCACCTGCACCTGCCACAGGCGTATGGCCAGCACGACGAGCAGCGTCAGCACGAGCACGTGCAGCACGAGCAGCCGGGCGCGCATCCTCATCATGTCGGGAACCTCGCGTGTCTGCCCCGGGTGGTCAGCCAGATCACGATCGGCGAGACCAGCAACGTGTAAACGACGCTGACGGGCACCTGCTCGGTCAGGGTCGACATCGACACACGGGGATCGGAGATCAGCCCGCCCACGGCCGCCGCCAGGAGCGGTGCCATCAGCACGCACAGCACCACGGTCGTCACGGGACCGCCCGCGCCGCGCCCGGCGACGTAGCCGACCAGCGCCAGCACGAACGCGTACTGGCCCGCCAGATGCGCGGTCGGCGGCATGACATCGACCAGCAGCCCCGCGAAGAAGCCGAGCACGGCCCCGGCCGCCGGCCCCTTGGCCAGCGCGGCCCCGACCACGGCGAGCAGCACCAGGTCAGGCGCACCTCCGGCAGGCAGCGGCACCCGGTTGACGAGCATGACCTGGGTCAGCAGCGCCAGCACGATCGACACCCCTCCGATCACCGCGCCATCCCTCCCGTCTGCCGCTTTCCGATCACCGCGCCCCCTCCTTGGGGGGCAGCACCGCGTCACGCGGATCCCTCTTGGGCGCCGCCACCACCACGCCCACCACGTCGAGCGCCGTCAGATCCGCGTACGGCCGGGCGTAGGCGATACGCGTCAGCTCCCCGGGCGTGGACTCCACCCGCTCGATGACCCCGATCGGCACCCCGGGCACGTAGGGGCTCCCGTGCTGCGAACCGAAGCTCACGATCCGCCCGCCCCTGGTCATCGGTGCCGTGGAGTCGAGAAGCCGGAACTGCACGAGTCGCCCGTGCTCTCCCACCCCGTGCACGACGCCGATCTCCTTGCCGCCTTCCAGCCGCGCCCCGGCGGCCGAGGCGGGATCGCTGAGCAGCACCACCGTCGAAGTGGTCGCCGAGGCGTGCAGCACGCGCCCGATCAGCCCGTCGCCGTTGAGCACGGTCATCTCCGGCCGGACGCCGTCAGTGGTGCCCACGTCGATCTGTACGGCGTCCTCGAAGCCCGGCTGCCCCCGCCGGGCGACGACGTTGGCCGGGACCACCTTGTATCCCCCGGTCCCGGACAGTCCGAGCAACTGCTTGAGCTGTTTGGCGCGATCGCTGTCGAGCTTGTCCGCCAGCAGGCCGGAGCGTAGCTGGGCGTTCTCCGCCCTGAGCGCCTCGATGCGCTCCTTGGCGGCGGGCGCGTTCAGGATCGCGCGCACGAAGCCACCGACGGGCCGCACCAGCCCGCCGCCGAACTGCTCCGCCGTGCCGAACAGGTAGGCCCCGGCCGCGCGCAGTGGGCGCAGCGGTGAACTGTCGCCGGTGCGGTGGTCGATGGTCAGGATGATCAGAGCCGCCGTCAGCAGCGCTCCGAGGATCAGCCGGGCACGGCGTGAGTCTTTCATCAGTGCCGCGACTCCGGCACCAGAACCTGCTGGAGGGCCTCGAACTCCTCGGCGCACTTGCCGGAGCCGATCGCCACGGAGTCGAGGGCGTTGTC
This sequence comes from Nonomuraea sp. NPDC050643, assembly GCF_040654715.1. Lineage (NCBI taxonomy): Bacteria > Bacillati > Actinomycetota > Actinomycetes > Streptosporangiales > Streptosporangiaceae > Nonomuraea > Nonomuraea sp. NPDC050643. Next base: position 124,003 of record NZ_JBFAIM010000031.1, read on the forward strand.
GACCAGGTGCACGGGCATCCCCGTCTCGGCCTTGACCCGCTCGTCGAGGCCCTTGAGCAGGGCGCCGCCGCCGGTGAGCGCGATGCCCCGGTCCATGATGTCGCCGGACAGCTCGGGCGGGCACTTGTCGAGCGTGGTCCTGACCGCGTCGACGATCGTGTTGACCGGCTCCTCGATGGCCTTCCTGATCTCCTCGCCCGACACGATGATGGTCTTCGGCAGGCCACTGACCAGGTCACGGCCGCGGATCTCCGCGTGCGACTCCTCCTCTTGGGGACAAGCCGACCCGATCGCCATCTTGATCTCCTCGGCGGTGCGCTCGCCGAGCATCAGCGAGAACTCCTTCTTGGCGAACGCGATCACCGCCTGGTCGAGCTCGTCGCCGCCCACCCGGATGGACTGGCTCGTCACCACGCCGCCCATCGAGATGATCGCCACCTCGGTGGTGCCGCCGCCGATGTCGACCACCATGTTTCCGGTGGGCTCGTGCACCGGCAGCCCGGCCCCGATGGCGGCGGCCATGGGCTCCTCGACGATGTAGACCTTTCTGGCCCCCGCCTGATATCCCGCCTCTTTCACCGCGCGCTGTTCGACGCTGGTGATGCCGCTCGGCACGGCGATGATGACACGCGGCTTCGCGAAATGCCGTCGTCTGTGCACCCGTTGGATGAAATAGCGCAACATCCGCTCGGTGACGTCGAAGTCAGCGATCACGCCGTCCTTGAGCGGGCGGACCGCGATGATATTGCCAGGCGTACGACCGATCATCCGCTTGGCCTCTATGCCGACAGCGACGATCTTGCCAGTGGCGGTGTTGATCGCTACGACTGACGGCTCGTTGAGCACGATGCCGCGACCACGCACGTAAACGAGCGTGTTGGCGGTGCCCAGGTCGACCGCCATGTCACGGCCGAGGAACGCGAGCTTGCTGCCCATGGGGAACGGAGCCCTCCGTAACGTCGTTCGCGAATGATTACGGATTGAATTCGAATCGTAACGTGACGTACCCACCGATGAGCGCAATGAGCCATCGCGCCCGTCAAAAATCTCCAGCCCCTACCTCAACCGCAATTTTGCCCGGATTGCACCACAACATCCGATGGACCTCTGGAGCGGTCCATTCTTCAATCCACGGTCACCCTACGGTAAGCCCCCGACAAAATCCCGCCCTCTTTATCACCGGCATCCTCACCGAACCACCAAGCGCCCCGAAGGGAAACCTTATGGAGAAGAGCCGACAAAAAACACGCGCCCGCGCGGCCGAAGCCGCGCGGGCGCGTCAGAACCGGAAAGCGGTCAGAACCGGTCCGGGAAGAAGATCTTGATCTCCCTGGCGGCCGACTCGGGCGAGTCGGAGCCGTGGACGACGTTCTCGGCGATCTCGAGGGCGTGGTCGCCGCGGATCGTGCCGGGGGGCGACTTGACCGGGTCGGTGGCGCCGGCCAGCGCGCGGAAGGCCTCGACGGCGCGCGGGCCCTCGAGCACCAGGGCGACGAGCGGCCCCGAGGTGATGAACTCGACGAGCTCGCCGAAGAACGGCCGCTCGGCGTGCTCGGCGTAGTGCGTCTGGGCGGTGTCGGCGTCAAGAGTGCGCAGGTCCATCGCCACGACCTTGAGGCCCTTGCGCTCCACGCGGGCGATCACGTCACCGATGAGGCCGCGCTTAACCCCGTCGGGCTTGATCAGGACAAGAGTGCGCTCGGACACTTGAAGTTCTCCTTCGAACAGAGTGGATCGCGACTGCGGGCACCCGGCCCGGCCGCGAGAACGCTCCGCGGGGCAGGCACCCACGCGTCGCCGTGGCAGGGCCTCAGCTTACCGTCCTCAGCCCCCGCCCTCGGTTTCGTACGGACAAACCTAGGCGGAAGCGACATCTTCGGGCGAAGGCCCCTGCGGCGGCACGCCCGGCGACCTGTCGTCGGAACCGGCGGCGAAGGCCCCCTTGGCCGAGACAACGGGCAGCACCACCCGGGGAATCGCCCCCGTCGGCCCCTCCTCCTCGTCCTCGTCCGCCGCCGGCACGAGCAGCACGTCCGGGCCGGCGCAAGGGACGTCCTCGCGCTCGGCGGCGGCGGGCCCCTTGCCGGAACGCCTGGCCATCACGGCCGCGAGCACGATGATCGCCACCGTCAGGAACCCGCCGACCAGCGCCCACCAGTGCAGCGCCCCGACGAAGCTGTCGACGAGCTCCTGAGCCGACCGCACACCGTCCAGCATCGCCATCTGCACCCCGGCCCCCAGCAGGAACCCGGTCAGCACCCCCGCGAAACAGAGCGACAGCCCGAACCCGGCCGTCCCCACCCCGACCTCCTGCAGCGCCGCCGTCAGCGCCACCGCGGCTCCCACCGCGAGCAGGCTGAACGGCACCACCAGCACCAGCCCGTCCGCCGCCGGCACCACCAGCCGCACCGAGCAGAGCCCCACGACCATGGCCAGCAGCCCCAGGGGCGCCAGCCACCGCCCGGCGGCCCGCGCGAACAGCCGCACCGCCACGGAAGCGGCGATCGCGAGCAGCCCGGCCACGCCGTAGGGCACCCACAGGCCGCGCAGCCCCGGCCCGCCGAGGCCACCCATCTCCACCAGCGTGACCTGCGCGGCACTGGGCAGCAGCACCACGCCCACCGCGACCATCGTGTACGCCGGCGTCCGGCTCTCGGCCATCCCGATGGAGGCCAGCGCCAGCAGCGACACGATCGCCAGCCCGGCCAGCACGATCACCAGCGTGGAGCCCCAGCCCTCGGTCGCGGTGCTGATCGCCACGACCGCGATGCCCGCAGCGGGCACCGCCGCCAGCAGCAACCGGCTGCGCTCCCGCTCGTCGGGCTCCGGCGTGCCGGGCCGGCCGAGCAGCATCCAGGCGACCAGGTAGATCGCGGCCAGGCCCAGCGCCACCCCGGTCACCAGCGGGTACGGCTGCAGCGTGACCCGCCAACTGCTCACGTCGTCGAGCGGCCACAGCGCCAGCGCCTGCGCCGCGAGCAGGCTCAGGCTGAACATGCCCACCCACAGCGCCCGCAGGACCGGCGCCCGGTCCCACACGGCCACCAGCGTGGCGGGAATGACCAGCCCGGCGCCGACGCCGCGCAGCACCCTGACCACTCCGACAAGGAGCTCGGAACCCGCGTAGCCACCCGCGGCGTCGGACAGGGCCACCAGGGCCAGCCCGCCGACCAGCAGGTGAACCGCCCGGACGCGCCGCAGCGCCGCGGCCGCGAGAGGGACGGTCAGCATCAGCGCGGGCAGGGCGAGCCCGTGCGTACGCATGAGCCCGGCCTGCCCGAGGTCGCTCGGCAGCAGCTTGGCGACGACGGAGAGCGTGTTGGGGATGGCGACGATCGCCAGCGGCAACGAGGCCACGACGAGCAGCCCGAGCAATATGTCGAGCAGCCACGGAAGTCTGCGGCCAGCCTGTTGAGGCGACCGCTGGATCGGGGGGACGGCCATGTAGGCCGACTTTAGCGGGAAGTAGCGCCCTCGACACGGCGAGCGACGAGAATCGCCGTGATCCACAGTGCCGCGAAGATCGTCCCGAGGAAGAACATGGTGGGCACGACGAAACCCGTGCAGATCGCCAGCACGTGCACGACGCTGCCGACGACGTAGCCGTAAGGCCTCTTGAGCAGGCCCGCGGCCACCACGCACAGCACGGCCAGCCCGATGCCCACCGTCACCGCCAGCCAGGGCTGCACCCCGCTGACACGGATCGCCACGGGGGTGACGAGCGCGGCCACGATGGCCTCCATGCCCAGCACGGTCGAGCCGAGCCGGCGCATCCCGGGGGTGACCTCGAAGTTCATGGCTTGCCGTCCGCCTTGAGCAGTTGCCGCGCGTCGCCCGCCGTGACGACGGACCCCGTGATCAGCACGCCCGTGCCGCTGAACTCGCCTTCCGCGTCGGCGATGCCGATGCCCCTGTCGATGGCGTCGTCGAGCCGCTCCACGACGTGGACGCGCTCCTCGCCGAAGAGCGGCTCGGCCAGCGAGGCCAGCTCCTGCGCGGTCATCGACCTGGGCGAGGAGTTACGCGTGACCACGATCTCGTCGAGCATGGGCTCGAGCAGCTCCAGCAGCGCGTTGACGTCCTTGTCGCGCATGACCGCGACCACGCCGACCACCTTGGCGAAGTCGAACGCCTCGTGCAAGCCTTCCAGGGTCGCCTGCATGCCGCCGGGATTGTGCGCGGCGTCGATGACGACCGTGGGCGTGCGCCGCACGACCTCCATCCGCCCAGGCGAGGACGCCTGCGCGAACGCCTGTCGTACGAGGTCGGTGTCGAGCGGCTCGTCACCGCCCGTCAGCGCCTCGACCGCGGCCAGCGCGCAGACCGCGTTGCTCGACTGGTGCGAGCCGTAGAGCGGCAGGTAGACCTCGTCGTAGACACCCTTGAGCCCGCGCAGCGTGAGCAGTTGCCCGCCGATCGCGATCTCGCGGCTGAGCACGCCGAACTCCAGCCCCTCACGCGCCACCACCGCGCCGACGTCGGCCGCGCGCCGCATCAGCACCTCGGCCGCGCCGAGCTCCTGCTGCGCGAGGATGGCCGTCGTGCCGGGCTTGATGATGCCGGCCTTCTCCGAGGCGATGCTGGGGATGTCGGGCCCGAGCCGGTCGGTGTGGTCGAGCGAGATGGGCGTGATCACCGACACGGCGCCGTCCGCGACGTTGGTGGCGTCCCAGGAGCCGCCCATGCCGGCCTCGACGACGGCGACGTCGACCGGCGTGTCGGCGAACGCCGCGAACGCCATGGCCGTCAGCAGCTCGAAGAACTGGATGCGCCGCCCCTGCGTGTCGGCCAGGTCGACATAGGGGATGACCTCCTCGTAGACCTCGGCGAACCGCTCCTCGCTCAGCGGCTCCCCGTCCACGGTGATCCGCTCACGCATCGACACCAGGTGCGGGCTGGTGAACCGCCCCACCCTCAGGTTGCGCTCTTTCAGCAGCGCCTCGGTCAGCCGCGCCGTACTCGTCTTGCCGTTGGTGCCGGCGATGTGTATGACCGGGTACGCCCGCTGCGGCGAGCCGAGCAGGTCCAGCAGGGCCGCGATCCGATCGAGCGTCGGCTCGAAATCCCACTCGACGCCACGATCCATGATCGCGCGTTCAACCGCACGATAGTCCACCCCTCAACCCTACTGACCGCCGGTAGCGCTCCGGACACGGGGCAAACATATTGCGGACCGTATAGAAGATTGGAGGGTACTCACCCTCACAGCCCGGATGCCACCTTGGAGAGCGGCCCGCCCCACCCCCCGGCAGGCCGCTCTCGAGGAGGCCTTTGTGGAAGGCGAGCACACTCGCGCGGTCGAGCAGGGCGGCATCACCAGGAAGACGCTCTTCAAGGCGGCCCTCATGGCGACACCGGTCCCGCTGCCGGCCGGACAGGTCCCCGCCCTCGCCATGAACGCGCGCGGCGGACCCCTCACCCCGACCCCCGCCTGCGACGACGGTGACGACCCCACTCCTCCACAGACAGAGGGCCCGTATTTCAAGCCGAACTCCCCGCGACGCACGGTCCTGCCCGGCACGGGCACGCTCCTGACGGTCAGCGGGTACGTCTTCGGCCTCGCCTGCCGGCCCCTGGCCGACGTCCTGCTGAACTTCTGGCAGGCCGACAGCAACGGCGCGTACGACAACGTCACCTACAACCTCCGCGGCCACCAGTACACCAACGCCCAGGGCGTCTTCAAGCTCACCACCGTCGTGCCCGGCCTCTATCCAGGACGTACGCGGCACATCCACGTCAAGGCGCAGGCGCCGGGCCGGCCGGTCCTCACGACGCAGCTGTACTTCCCCGGCGAACCGCGCAACAACACCGACCCCATCTTCGACCCGGCCCTGCTCATGACCGTCCGCACGGTGGGGCAGGGCAGGGAGGCGACGTTCGACTTCGTGCTCGATGTCCCGGGCGTACCGCCCACGGACCCACCGACAAGCCCGCCCCCGGGCGGCGGAACCTGGCGGGTCGGGATGACCCACCAGGCGGGTGACCAGGTCACGTATGGAGGCGCGACGTACGGGTGCCTGCAGGGGCATCTCTCACAGGCGGGCTGGGAACCCCCGGATGTCCCTGCCCTGTGGCGCCGCGCCTGACCACAGGTCCCCGAACGCAAGAGAGGGCCACTCCGGCTGCTGGGAGTGGCCCTCGTGCAAACGCAGAAAGGGCCCCGACACATGTCGGGGCCCTCCCACAAAGATTGTCCGGCGGTGACCTACTCTCCCACACCCTCCCGAGTGCAGTACCATCGGCGCAGAGAAGCTTAACTTCCGGGTTCGGAATGTAACCGGGTGTTTCCTTCCCGCCATAACCGCCGTAACCCTATGAAACACACAAACAACAACCGCTGTTTGTTGCCTCAGAATTGCCTAGTGGACGCGAGCATTATGCTTTGTGGTCAAGTCCTCGGCCTATTAGTACCGGTCAGCTCCACACGTTACCGTGCTTCCACCTCCGGCCTATCAACCCCATCGTCTATAGGGA
>NZ_JBFAIM010000032.1:0-130124 GCF_040654715.1 Nonomuraea sp. NPDC050643
CCGCAAGGTCGGGCTGTTCGGGCTGTCGTTCAAGCCCGGCACCGACGACCTGCGCGAGAGCCCGCTGGTCGAGCTGGCCGAGCGGCTCCTGGCCACCGGCCGGCGATCTCCCGCGCGTCGCGGCCGTCCTCGGCGGCCTGGCGCAGCTCGTGGCCGATCAGGTCCTCGGGCTGGACCCAGGTGAGCCGGATCACGGGCGGTCGAGGTCGGCGAAGGCGGCCTCGTGGGCACGGCGGCGTACCAGGTCGGCGGCGCGCACCCGGCGGGCCACGCGCGCGATGGCGCCGCCGGGGGCCACCAGGTCCGTACGGCTGGCCGTGGCCACCTGCTCCACCCACTCCGGCGGCACGCAGGACAGCCCGCCGAGCGCCCCCGCGATGGCCCCGCCCATGGAGGCGATCGAGTCGGCGTCGCGCCCGTAGTTGACCCCGCCCAGCACGGTCTCGCGGTAGTCGCCCTTGGCGATCACCAGGAACCCGAGCGCCAGCGGCAGCTCCTCGATGCTGTGCACCCGGCTCGGCCGCCGCGCCCCCAGCCCCTGGTCACGGTAGGTGTCGGCGACCGTGTCGTAGGGCCGCACGGCCGCGCGCAGCGCCTCGAACGACCCGTCCCAGTGGCCCAGCCCGGCCGCGGCCTCGCAGACCGCCTCGATGGCGGCCCTGGTGCCGTCCTTGGCCAGGCGCAGGCAGGCGCCGACCACGGAGTCGGCCGTCGCGCCGGGGCGCATGGCCTCGGCGACGGCGGCGGCCATGACGCCGGCGGCCTCGCGGCCGTAGCTCGACTGGTGCGCCCCGGCCAGGTCGACGGCCTCGGCGTAGGCGGCGTCGGGGTCGGCGGCGTTGACGATGCCGACGGGGGCGACGTACATGGCGGCGCCGCAGTTCACGATGTTGCCGACGCCGGCCTCGCGCGGGTCCACGTGCCCGTAGTGCAGCCGGGCCACGATCCACTTCTCGGCCAGGAAGATCCGCTGCAGCGGCAGCGCCTCGGCCTCCAGCTCGGGGATCCACCGGCGCTCGCCCATCAGCTCGGGCACCAGGTGCTCGGCCATCGCGTACGCGTCGAGGTGGCCGCCGGTCTTCTCGTACACGCGGATCAGGGCGTGCGTCATCAGGGTGTCGTCGGTGATGTGGCCGTCGCCCTTGTGATAGGGGGCGATGGGCCGGGCGTTGCGCCAGTCCTCGTTGTACGGCGGCACGATGCCCTCGACGCGGCCCCCGTACCGCGCCACGATCTGTTCGGGTGTCCAGCCCTCGGTGGCGCCGCCCAGCGCGTCACCGACCGCCGCCCCCGCCACGCAGCCGGTCGCCCTGTCCTCAAGCGGCGTCATGCGATTCCCTCCACTAGTTCGATCAGATCTCGGCCCGCCAGGTCAGGCAGGCAACAACCGGCCAGCGTACGGGCCGGCGCGATCCACCCCTCCGGGATCGCGTCGTACCCGCCGCACGCCCCCGTCAGCGCGCCGGTCAGCGCGGGCGCCGAGTCGGCCAGCGGGGCCAGGCAGGCCGCCGCGGGCACGGCCCGGCCGAGCTCGCCACCGGCCACCTCGGCCAGCGCGAGCGCCACGGGCACCGTCTGCGCGGCGCCCACCCCGTAGCTGTAGACGTGGTCGAGCAGCGCGGCGTCCAGCGCGGGGATCGCGCCGAACGGGTCGCCCGCGGCGCGGGCAGCGGCCAGCGCCAGGCGGGCATTGTGCCCGATGGCGGTGTCGCCGGGCAGTTCGGCCAGCGCCGCCTCGACGGCCCGGACGGCGTCTCCCGACGCCACGGCCTCGGCCACGGCGGCGGCCATCGCGCGGGCGCCCAGCACGCCGTCACCGGCGTTCGTCACCTGGGCGTCCCGCGTGGGGTCGCGCCCCAGCGCCCCGAACGCCACGGCTCTGATCGCCGCGGCGTCGTCGAAGTGGTGCGGGTTGTCGTGCCCGGACGCGGGCGGCTCGACCCCCTTGGCCAGGTTGTCCAGCGCGGTCGCCACGGAGATGCGGGCCCGGACGTCCGTGAGCTCCCTGAACGCCTCCGCCCGGGGGCGGTCGATGGTGAGCGCCGTCCACGCCAGCCATTCGGCGTCGTCGGACGGGCCGATGCGCAGCGGCGCGACCGGCTGGTTCAGCGCGAACGGCACCGGCAGGGTCGTGACCCGGTGCTCCTCGGCGAACGCGTCCAGCTCGCGATGCAGGCGGCGGCTCCAGGGCGCGTGCAGGGCCGCCCGGTGCCTGGCCGAAGGCCAACCGGCGGCGTCGCCGACGGCGAGCCCCGCGAAGGCTCCCTTGATTCTGTCCCCCGACATGGTGTTCTACCGTCCTCCCGCCAGTTCGTCGGCGACGTCCAGCACGTGTCTGCCGGCCACGACGGGCAGGCACTTCCCGGTCACGGGGCCTATCTTCCTGGCCCACCGCTCCGGTACGCCCCGCTCGCCCTGCCGGGCTCCGGCGACGGCCCCGGCGATGGCCCCGATGGTGTCGGCGTCCCTGCCCAGGCTCACCCCGAACGTCACGGACGCCTCCACCTCGCCGTCCCCGGCCAGGAACGCGGCCAGCGCCAGCGCCACGGCCTCGGGGGCCAGATCGGTCCAGGGGTAGTGCTTGACGACGACGGCCTCGTGCAGCGCCTCGATCAGCGCGTCTGTGGGCGTCGCTGCCGGCTCCTCTGTGGGCTCCTCTGCCGGCTCCTCTGCCGGCGCCTCTGTCAGCGCCTCTGCCAGGGCCTCTGTCAGGGCCGGCTCGTCGGGGCGGGCCGCGCGGCCCGTGCCGAGCGTCTCGCGGGCGCGGACGATGTTCCTGGCCGTCCACGAATCCGCCGGGATCACCGACAGAGCGGCCCGCACCACCTCGGCAGGCGTGGCCCCGCCCATCGCGGCGGCCACCGCCCCGGCGACCGCGCGGCCGCCGAGTATGCCCTCGCCCGAACCGCTGACCAGCCCGTCCTGCTCCACCAGCCGGGCCGCCTCCGCCGGGTCCCCCGGGCAGAAGATCCCGTAGGGCGCGGCCCGCATGGCGAGCCCGTCCGACCAGCCGTGGGAGTGCGTCAGCCCCGTGAGCGGCGGTTCCAGCCCGCGGCGAAGCGCTTCGACGGTGCCCAGCTCGGAGAAGCCGGCGCCGCGCATGGGGCCGGTCATCCTCGGGATGATCTCGGCCCGGTACGCCGCCGCCACGTCCGCGGCGGTCAGCCCGTGGCCGTGCCGCACCAGCAGCGACGCGGCGAAGATCGCGTATTCCGTGTCATCGGTCCCCCCGCCCTCGATCTCGGTGAGCCGGCCCCACCGCCGCCGGATCTCCGGCGGCGACAGGTTCTCGGCGGGGGCCCCGAGGGCGTCGCCGGCCGCGAGGCCGAGCAGACACCCCCGGGCTCTGTCCTTCAACGGGTCCCCGAAAGTCACCGCTGGTACCGCTCCAGCACCTTGTTACCGTCCTCGACGAGCTTGGCCGCCGCCTCGTCGATGGTGATCTTGTTGCCGAAGTACTCCTGCAGCACCGGCGTGGCGACCTTGCTCTTCCACTCGTCGAACCCGTTCACCTTGAGGAACGGCGCGACGACCAGGTTCTTGGCGGACGCGGTGGCCACGTCCCAGCCGTTCTCCTTGGTGGTCATGGCCGGGTCGGCGGCGGCCGTCTGCGAGGTCGGCAGCAGCCAGTCACCCTTGGCGAGCTTGGCCTGGTTGGCGCCGTTCAGGAAGAACGAGATGAACTTCATGGACTCGTCCGGGTGCTTGCTGTCCTGCGCGATCGACAGCGTCTGCGAGACCGCGCCCTGCTCGGCGGTGGTGCCCTTGGGGCCGGGCAGCGTCACCCACTCGAACCCGTCGGGGGCCTGCTCCACCACCTGCTGGCGCAGGTAGACACCGGCCGGCAGCATCGCGAACTTGCCCTCGTAGAACGTCGACAGCGGGTCCGCGGCCCCCAGGCCGAGCGCGCCCGGGTCGGCCGACTTGTCCTTGTGGAGCTGGTCGTGGATGCGTTGAAGCACCTCACGCTCCTCCGGTCCGACCTTGACCGTCGTCTTGCCGTCGGCGGTCTGGAAGAACGTCCCGCCGAAGTTGAGCGCCAGGTTGAGCGTCTTGTTGACCGGCGACTTCAGCGCCCACGCCACGCCGTACGTGCCGTCCTTGGTCATCTTCTTGGCGGCCTCGGAGAACTCGTCCCAGGTCCACGGCTCTTCCGGGGTCGGGACGCGTACCTTGGCCGCGTCGAGCAGCTTCTTGTTGGCGATGATGACCTGCGACTCCTGCAGGAACGGCACGCCGTAGACGCCCTGCTGCCCCTTGCCGCCGTCGAAGGTGACGGTGTCCCAGGCGGCCTGGGGGATGTCGCTCTTGAGCTCGGCGGGCAGCTTGTCGCTCAGGTCGAGCAGGTAGCCGTCGGAGGCGAAGCCGGACAGCGCGGGCGAGTCGTTGTGGATGACGTCGGGCGCCGTGCCGCCGGCGAACTGTGTGACGAGCTGGTCGTTGACGTTGTCCCAGCTCCCCTGCACGTAGGTGACCTGGATCTTGGGGTTGGCCTTGTTCCACTCGTCGACGAGCTGCCTGTTCGCGGCGACCGACTCCTTCTGCCACGCCAGGCTCAGGAAATTGATCTTCACTGGCTCGTCGGAGCCGGACGACGACGATCCGCCGCCGCCACCGTCCCCGCCGCCGCACGCGGCGGCGAGTGTGAGGATCGCCGCCGCCGCCAAAGCGGACTTGATTCGCATAAGAGCCTCCTAGCCCTTGACGGCGCCGGCCATCAGGCCGGACTTCAGTCGCCGCTGAATGATTGCGAAGAAGATCAGGCTCGGGATCGTCGCCATGAGCGACGCCGCGGCCAATGGTCCGAGCCGGACCACGCCCTCGGGGCCGGTGAACCTCACCAGCGTGAGCGGGAGCGTCATGACGTCGGGGTTCTGCAGCATCACGAGCGCGAACATGAACTCGTTCCAGGACGAGATGAACGCGAACAGCAGCGTGGCCACCACGCCCGGCGCCAGCAGCGGCGCGACCACGCTGGCGATCGAGCGCAGGCGGGTCGCGCCGTCCACGGCCGCGGCCTCCTCCAGCTCGTGCGGCACCGCGCGGACGTAGCCCTGCAGCATCCACAGCGCGAACGGCAGCGTGAACGTCACGTGCACGATCACCAGCCCCGGCAGCGTGTTCACCAGCTCCAGGTCACGCAGGATCAGGAAGAGCGGGATGATGATCAGGATGAACGGGAACACCTGGCTGACCAGCACCCACCCGATCGCGATCCGGTTGAGCAGGCTGCGGTAGCGCGCCATGGCGTACGACGCGGGCAGCGAGATCAGCACCGTGATCACGCTGCTGAACAGCGCCACGACGAGGCTCCGCAGCGCGGCGCCCACCAGGTCCTGCTCGCCGAACGCGGCGGAGAAGTTGGCCAGCGTCGGCTCGCGCGGGATCCACGTCGGGTCGGCCAGCGCCATCTCCTGGGGCGTCTTCAGCGCCGTGGACAGCAGCCAGACCAGCGGGAACGCCAGGAAGACGACGTACGCGACCAGCGCGACGTACTGCGAGCCGCGTTTCACTTGGCCTCCCTCATCTGCCGCCAGAGGTACAGCCCGAGCACCGCGAGCACGACGATCGCCATGGCGAGGCCGAGCATCGAGGCGTAACCGGCCATGCGATACCGGAACGCCTCCTCGTAGGCGAACAGCATCGGCAGCTTGGTACGCCCGCCGGGGCCGCCCTGGGTGAGCACGTACACCAGGCCGAACTGGTTGATGTTCCACACGAAGTCGAGCGAGGTGATCGCCACGATCACCGGGCGGAGCTGCGGCAGCGTGATGCTCCAGAAGCGCCGCCAGGAGCCCGCGCCGTCCATCTCGCCGGCCTCGTAGAGCTCCTTGGGCACGTTCTGCAGGCCCGCCAGCAGCACGACCGTGGTCTGCGGCATGCCGGCCCAGACGCCGACCACGATGATCGCGGGCAGCGCGAGCGAGAAGTCGGCCAGCCAGTTGACGTCCGTGCCGAGCAGGCTGTTCAGGATGCCCGCGTCGGGGTGGTAGACCAGCTTCCACATCAGGCCGATGACCACCGGCGGCATCGCCCACGGCACCACCGAGAGCACCCTGGCCAGGCCCCGGAACCGCAGCTTCTCGTTGAGCAGCAGGGCCAGGCCGAGCGCGGCCAGGAACTGCAGCACGGTCACGGAGACCGACCAGATCGCGCCGATCTGGAACGACGCCCAGAACTGCTCGTCGCTCAGCAGGTCGCCGAAGTTCTCCAGGCCGACGAAGCTCGTCTCGTGGTTGCGCGTGTTGCGGGCGTCGGTGAACGCCAGGCCGATGCCGTACAGCAGCGGGCCCATGCTGAACAGCAGCACCGGCACCGTGGCCGGCAGCAGCAGCACCCACATCTCGCGCGTCTGGCGCGAGATCCGCCGGCGCTTGGCCCGCGAACCTCGCGGCGGCGCCGGTCGTGTCGCGGTCGCCGTCACTCCCCGCCCTCCTTCCTGTCGCTGCCCCCGCCGTTGTCCCTGCCGTTGTCCCTGCCGTTGTCCCTGCCGTTGTCCCTGCCGTTGTCCCCGTCGTTGTCCCCGTCGTTGTCCCTCGCGCCGTCTCTGGCGTCGTCCCCGCTGATCCGCTCGCCCGCGACGCCGGCCGTGGAGGCCCGGACCACGAGCCGGGGCGGCACCGTGACCAGCCGCGGCTCCCGGTCGCCGCCCTGGAGCCGGTCCAGCAGCAGCTCGGCGGCGGCCTTGCCGCGCTCGGCCGACCCCAGCGAGACGCTGGTCAGCGACGGCCACGAGGCCGCGGCCAGGTCGGTGTCGTCCATGCCGACCACGGACACGTCCTCGGGCACCCGTCTGCCCGCCGCGCGCAGCACGTCGAGCGCGCCGAGCGCGATGAGGTCGTTGGCGCACATCAGCGCGTCCACGTCGGGCACGCCGGCGAGCAGCTCCGCCACGGCGCGGCCCCCTTCGGCGCGGTAGAAGTCGCCGATCCGCACGAGGTCCTCGTCGTAGGGCAGGCCGAGGTCGCCCAGCGCCTCCCGGTACGCGGCCCCGCGGGCGGCGCCGGGGACGGTGTCGAGCGGGCCGTTGATCATGCCGATCCGGCGGCGGCCGAGCGCGTAGAGGTGATCGATCGCCAGCCGCACACCGGTGCGCGAGTCGGCGCGTACGTTGTCCACCCGCGTCCCCTCGGGGACCGACCCGATGATCACCACGGGAGCCCTGGCGGCGGCCAGTGTCTCGAGGTGGGCCTCGGTGACGCGCAGCGGGACCATGATCAGGCCGTCGACGTAGCGCTCGCCCAGGCTGTGCAGCACGTCGATCTCGTCGGCCACGACGGCGTCCGTGGAGTGCAGTACGAGCCGGTATCCGGCGGCCTTCAGCACGGGCTGGATCTCGCGCAGCATGGCCAGGTAGGCGGGGTTGCCGACGTCCGCCATGGCGAAGGCGACCTGGTGGGTGCGGCGCGACTTGAGCGACCTGGCGACGGCGTTGCGCACGTAGCCGAGCTCGTCCGCGGCGGCCATCACCTTGCGCACGGTCTCCTGCCGGGTCGGCAGGCCGTTCAGCACCCGCGAGACGGAGGCGATCGAGACACCGGCGCGAGCGGCGATCGTGTTGATCGTGGGTCCGTCGGCCAAGGCTGTCCTTCCACAGTGATGTAAACGTTTACGGGCAGGCGCCTGTAAACGTTTACGGTGTGGGGCATATGAAATCTGGCCGTAACTTGCAGGTCAAGTCACGATCGCATAACACCAGGTCAGCGGCCATTCCGGCAAATCGGCCGCCCACCCGGGCGGTGGGCGGCCGGGAGATTTCAGTCGCGAGCCGGCTCGGGCGCGTGCCCGTGCTCGCCACCGGACCCGCCCACCCCTGCGGGCTCGGCGCTCGGCGCCGGCGCCGGGTCCCTGGACAGCCGGAGCAGCGCGCGGATGGCCGGTGAGCCCGTCAGCGTCACGACGGCCGCCAGCACGGTGGGGATGATGAGCGCGATCGGCAGCGACGACGCCTCCGCCACGTACCCCAGCACCGCCGGTCCCAGCAGCAGCCCGCTGTAGCCGAACGCCGTCACCATGGCCAGCGCCCGGCCGACCCGGCCGCCCGCCGCCCCGACCGCGCTGAACAGCACCGGCACCACCGTGGCCAGCCCCACGCCGGCCAGCGCCCACCCGGTCCACGCGCAGGCCACCCGCAGCGGCTGCGCCACCGCAGGCGACAGGAGCACGAGGACGTAGCCGGCGGTGGCGAAGATCCCGGCGAGCTGGATGGTCCGCACGGAGCCGAACCGGGCCCTGATCGGGTCGCCCAGCAGCCGCACGGTCGTCATGGCCACCGAGAAGATCGTGTACGCCAGCGGCGCCAGCGCCGGATCGGCCGCCAGCACCAGCCGGGCGTGCAGCGCGGCCCAGTCGATGGCCGCCCCCTCGCTCAGGTGACCGGCGAACGCGGCCAGCCCCAGCAGCGCGATCAGCCCCCACTTCAGCGAGCTCCCCGGCTCGGCCCCCGGCTCGCCGGAGGTGTGCTCGGGCGGGTCGGGCAGCAGCAGCCGCGCGGCGGGCAGGTACAGGAACGGCACCACCAGCGCCGCCACGATCAGCAGCCACTGCGCGTCCAGCCCGGCCTGCAGGACGATGGAGGTGAGCCCGCCGCCGGCGGCCCCGCCCAGGCTCCACGTGCCGTGGAAGGCCGAGATGATCGGCCGCCCGTAGCGGCGCTCGACCTCGACGGAGTGGGCGTTCATGGCGACCTCGGTCACCCCCAGCCCGAGCCCGAACAGCACCGCCAGGGCGGCCAGGGACCAGTACGAGGGCGCGAGCGCGGGCCCGAGCAGCACGAGGCCGGAGAAGGGCCCCGCGAACCAGCAGATCCGCCGGCTCGAGAACCGGTCCACCAGCGGCCCGGCCAGCAGCATCGACACCAGCGCGCCGCCGGAGATCAGCAGCAGGACGCTGCCCAGCCTGGCGGTGTCGAGCTCGAGCCGGTCGTACAGCGAGGGCAGGCCGGCCGCCCACAGACCCATGACAAATCCGGCCAAGAAGAAGAATCCGAAAACTCCGACACGAGCCCGTCTGGCATCAATGAGGCTTTTGTTCACGACTAGAGCATAAACTGTGTCCGTGAATGGAGCTACGACCAGCGGCGAACTTCGTGCGCACAACCGGGTCAGGCTGCTGCGCGCCGTGCACGACTGCGGAGCCCGCCACACCCGGTCCCAGCTCACCCGTGACCTGCGGCTGGCGAGGGGGACGGCCTCGGTGCTCGTCGCCGGGCTGGCCGAGGAGAGGCTGCTGCACGAGGAGCCGGCCCCCGAGCACGTACGCGGGCGCCCCACGCAGATCCCGGGCCCGCACCCGGACGGGCCCATCGCCCTGGCCGTCGACGTACGCGAGGACGCCTGGGAACTGGCGGCCTGCGAGCTGGGCGGCCGGGTCACCGTCCTCGGCGTGCGCCCGCACGACGGCACCCCGGAAGGCGCCCTCGCCCTCTTGGGCGAGGCCGTCGCGGCCCACCGCGCCCGCCTCGGGCACCGCGTCGTCGGGCTCGGCGTCGCCCTGGCGGGCCCGGTCCGGCACGGCGGCCTGGTGGACATCGCCCACCTGGGCTGGCGCTCGGTGGACGTGCCCCACCTGCTGGGCGGAGCGGCCCCGAGCCCCCTCATCGTCGGCAACGACACCGCGTTCGCCGCCCTGGCCGAGGCGCGGCGCGGCCGGCTGCGGGGTGTGCGGGTCGGCCTGCACCTGCACGTGGACTTCGACCTCGGCGGCGTGCTCGTCGTGGACGGGCACCCCCTCGGCGGCGCCACCGGCGTCGGCGCCGAGTTCGGCCACATGCCGCTCACCGGCTCCGGCCGTCCCTGCCTGTGCGGCGCGATCGGCTGCTGGGGCATGGACGTCGGCGCGAACGCCCTGCTGCGCCACGTCGGCCTCGCCTACGGCGGGGGGCGGGGCCGCGAGCAGGCCGAGCACGTGCTGGCCACCAGCGAGCAGGCCGTCGCCGCCAACGCGGGGGCGCTCGGCCGCGGCATCGCCGCCCTCGTGAACGCCCACGACCCCGAGGTGGTCACCCTGTCCGGCCACGGCCCGGAGCTGCGCGAGCGGGCCGGTGAGGCCCTCCTGGGGGCCTGCGAGCCCGTCCTGATGGCCATCCGCCGCGAGCGCCCGCCCCGGATCGAGAGCTCGGCCCTGGGCTGGCGCGGCTCGCTGCTCGGAGCGATGGAGTCGGTCTTCGACGCCTTCCTCACGACGGAGGGTCTTGAACTCTGGCGTAAAAGCCACCCTGACCAGGCTCGCGACACGCCCGACGCGCAAAGTGTGACGCATTCCACCCCGGCACGAGAAAGGCCGGTATAAGGCGGCCCTTCGCAGGTCATGCCGACGATCTTGCACGCCCCGGCCGGGAAGCGGTACGAGTGGAAGAGGCCAAGGCGCGAAACAATCATGATCCGGGGACCGAAGGCGTGAATCTCGAACTCGCGCTCCGCATGACGGAGGCGGCCGTGAAGCAGGCGTTCCGCGAGGGCGCGTCCATCTCCGTCGCCGTCGTGGACGAGGGCGGGAATCTGGTGTCTTTCCAGCGTATGGACGGTGCGGAGATCTCGGGGCCGGTGCTCGCGGAGGGCAAGGCGTACACCTCGGTCGCCCTGCGCAGGCCCACCTCGGAGCTGTCCGGGCGGACCGCTCTCGGGCGTGAGCTGTCGGGCCTGGCGGGCGGCCGGTTCGTCTTCGTCGGAGGTGGCGTCCCGCTGTGGTCGGACTACGGTGAGGGAGAACGCGTGGTCGGCGGCATAGGGGTCAGTGGAGGCACCGTCACGCAGGACGTGGCGTGCGCCGAAGCTGCCGAGTCGGTGTGGCGAACACGTTGAGCGGGCGCTTTCCGCAACACGAACCGCTGGTATCCGCCATGATTAGCCACTGCACCACGGGTACAACACCCGAACGTAAAACTCCCCGAGGAGAGAACTGAGATGGCACTTCCCACTCTCACCCCCGAGCAGCGTCAAGCCGCTCTGGCCAAGGCCGCCGAGGCCCGTGCCGCCCGCACGGCCCTGCTGGCCAAGGTCAAGGCGGGCGAGATGACGTTCGCTCAGCTGCTCGAGCGCGACGACGACATCGCGAAGAAGATCAAGGTGTCCCAGGCGCTGCGCGCCGTCAAGGGCGTCGGTCCGGCCAAGGCCACCGCGCTGATGGAGGAGGCCGGCGTCGACGAGAAGCGCCGCCTCGGCGGCCTGGGCGCCCAGCAGCGCAAGAAGCTGGTCGACGCGCTCGGCTGATGCCCGAGCGGCCAGGTCCGCGCGCGAAGCCGCGCGGACCGGCCAGCGACCCCTCCAAGGCCGGGAGGGACCGGAGAGCGGAGCCGCCCCGCTCGACGGCGGGCCAGGTTGAGGGGTCGGGAGCACCCACGGGTCAGGAACGCAGATAGGTCAGGACGGCGAGCACCCGGCGATGCTGATCGCTGTCCTCCGCGTAGAGACCGAGCTTGTTGAAGATGCTCCTGATGTGCTTCTCGACGGCTCCGTCACTGATCACGAGCTGCCGCCCGATGGCCGGGTTCGACTTCCCCTCGGCCATCAGCCCGAGAACCTCGCGCTCACGCGGCGTCAGTTGCGCCAGCGGATCGTCCTTGCGCCTGCGCACCATCAACTGGGACACCACCTGCGGATCGAACACGGTCCCGCCCGCGGCCACCCGCCGCAGGCCCTCCAGGAACTCGTCGACGTCGACCACCCGGTCCTTCAGCAGGTAGCCCACCGCCCCGCGGGCGTCGGCGAGCAGGTCGTCGGCGTAGGACACCTCGACGTACTGCGACAGGATCAGCACCGGCGCCCCCGGCACCCGGCGCCGCGCCTCCACGGCCGCCTTGAGCCCCTCGTCGGTGAAGGACGGCGGCATGCGCACGTCCACCACCGACACGTCCGGCTTGTGCTCGGCGATCGCCTCGACGAGGGCGTCGCCGTCGCCGACGGTCGCCACCACCTCGCAGCCGAACTCCTCCAGCAACCTGACCAGGCCCTCCCTGATCAGGACCGCGTCATCGGCCACGACTACCCGCACGGCACCTCCGCCACGATCACCGTAGGCCCGCCGTCGGGTGACTGGACCGTCAGCTCCCCGTCGACCGCGCGGAGCCGATCGGCCAGACCGGCGAGACCATGTCCCTTGGCGACGTGTGCGCCGCCCACCCCATCATCCCCGATCGTGAGCATGAGAATGTCACCGATGCGGAGGAGCTGAACCGTGCAGACGGTGGCGCGGCTGTGCTTGGCCACGTTGGTGAGGGTCTCGGCGCAGACGAAGTAGATCGCGTTCTCGGCCGCCGCCTGGTAGCGCTCGACGGTCTGCACGTCGAGGTCGACGGGTACCGTGCAGCGGCCCGCCAGGGCGGCCAGGGCGGGCGCGAGGCCGCGGTCGGACAGGATGGGCGGCGCGATGCCGCGCGAGAGCGCGCGCAGCTCGTCGAGCGTCTCGCGGGTCGCGGTGATGGCCGACTTGATCGTGGCCTGGGCCGCGTCGGGGTCCTTGGCGAGCTGCCGCTGCGCCCTGGACAGCTCCATGGCCAGCGAGACCAGCCGCTGCTGCGGCCCGTCGTGGATGTCGCGCTCCAGCTTGCGCAGCGCGTTGGCCTCGGCGGAGACGGCGGCGGCCCGGCCCTGGGCCAGGTCGTCGATGCGCTCCTGCAGCTCGGCCACGCCGGTCAGCAGCGCCCGGCCGAGCCCGGCCCGCAGCAGCGCGGCGCCGCGGATCGTGAACGGCATGAGCACCGCGAAGATCAGGCCGAGCACGACGTAGAAGATCGCGGTGATCCAGTAGCCGTCGCCCAGACCGAGCAGCTCGGGCAGCTCCACGCTGCCGGGGATGCGCGAGGTGACGAGCCCGTAGATCGGCCACAGGAGCCCGGCCAGCGGGATCGCCCAGAACACGGCCGTGAGCACGAACGCCAGGACGGCGAACGGCAGGTTCACGATGCCGTGCAGCAGGTCGAGCCAGGACTGCCCGCTCGTCAGGGGGTTGATCAGCCGCCGGAACCGGCCGGCGCCGGGCGGGGCGGGCTTGTACCGGGGCCGTACGGGGGGCCGCTTGAGCACGTCGGACAGCCAGCCGCGCTCCGCGTCGGCGAAGCCCCGCGCGAGCATGAGCGTGCCGGCCAGCAGCGGCACGCCGATCCACACGACCGCCGTGCTCACTCCGGCGGCGAAGCCGGCGACCATGAGCACGAAGCCGATGAGGGTCGTCGGAAGGCCGACCAGCGTGTAGCGGGTGTCGAGGAGGACACGCCTCAGCAGGGAGCGCATGGGGTCAACGGTAGGACCTCGCCGCGCCCGGCACGAGCGGGTGCGCCAGCCTACGGGGGTAGGGCCAGCCCTACCAGGTCCGGTGGTGCGATCTTGACCAGGACAGGGTGGTCCGCGGCAGTGTGCCGGGACGCCCCGGACGGGAGCCTTGAGCCATCCGCACTCAGCGAATCGAGGCTCCCCCATGACCGTCCTGCTGGACCGCCCTGTCGCCGCGCCGGCGCCGCCCCGCCCGGCGGGTGCGCGCCGCGCGGCGCGGGATCCGTTCATCGACCTGCTGCGCGTGTTCGGGATGGCGCTCATCGTGTTCCAGCACTGGACGATCCCGGTGCTGTCCTTTGACGGCGCGCGGCTGACCACGGGCAACGCCCTGGCCACGCCGGGGGTGTGGATGGTGACCTGGATCAGCCAGGTGATGCCGCTGGTGTTCTTCGCGGGCGGTGCGGCGAACGCGATCAGCTTCGGCCGCGCCGGTGAGAGCGCGCCGCGGTGGCTGGCGGCCCGGCTGCGGCGGCTGGCCTGGCCGCTGCTGCCGCTGGCGGCGGTGTGGATCCCGCTCCCCCACATCCTGCTCACGCTGGGTGTGCCGGAGCAGCCGCTCGAGGTGGGCGCGCGGCTGACGGGCCAGCTCCTGTGGTTCCTGGCCGTCTACCTCATCGCCGTCACACTCACCCCGTACGCGCTGCGCCTGCACGAGCGGTACGGCCTGGCGGTCCCCGCGGCGCTGGCGGCCGGGGCGGTGCTGACGGACGTGGTGCGCTTCTCGACGGGGTTCGAGGCCGTGGGCTACCTGAACATCGTGTTCGTCTGGCTGGCCGTGCACCAGCTCGGCTTCTTCTACGCCGAGGGCCGGCTGCGGCGCCCGTGGGCCATGACGGCCGGCGGTTTCGGCGCGGCGGCCCTGCTGGTGGCGTACGGCCCCTACCCGGGCAGCATGATCGGCCTGCCGGGCGCCGAGGTGTCGAACATGGCCCCGCCCACCCTGGCCATGCTCGCCGTCGCCTTCGGGCAGATCGGCCTGGCCGTGCTGCTGCGCCCGTGGCTGCTGCGGCTGCCCACGGAGCGCCTGCTGGCCTGGGCGGGGCCGCGGATCATGACGGTGTACCTGTGGCACATGCCGGCCCTGTTCGCGGTGACCGGGGTCGTGGTGGTCCTGCTGGGCGTGGAGACGCCGGCGCCGGGAAGCGCGCTCTGGTTCGCCGGGTGGCCGCTCTGGTTCGGGCTGCTGTGCCTGGTCATGTTGCCGCTGCTGAAGGGGTTCGCCCGGTTCGAGACGCCGCCGTCGTTCCCGTACGGGACGGCCGGGTGGGGCGGCACGCTGGCGGCGGCCGGGCTGGTCGGCGGCGGGGTGCTGACGCTGACCGTCGGCGGTTTCGCGCCGGGCGGCGGCCCGTTCCTGGCGGTGCTCGCGCTGCTCGGCGGGCTGCTGGCGACGGCGCCGCGGGCCCGGCTGTGAAGGCGTCGCGACGGCCACAGTCGTGCGCCGACTTGACCTGAAATCGCCGCACCGGTTCGACCACCCGGCAAACTTCGGCAGGATGGTAACCGTGAGCCTACTCGTTGACCGCCTGCCCGAAGAGATCGACGCCGATCCCGACGCCATCTTCGACGCGTTCGTCGCCTGGAACGCCGAGCGGGGGCTCACGCTCTATCCCGCCCAGGAGGAGGCCCTCATCGAGGTCGTCTCCGGCAGCAACCTGATCCTGGCCACACCGACGGGCTCGGGCAAGTCGCTGGTGGCGGCGGGCGCCCACTTCGCCGCGCTGACCCGCGACATGCGCACCTTCTACACCGCGCCGATCAAGGCGCTGGTGTCGGAGAAGTTCTTCGACCTGTGCGCGGTCTTCGGCACCGAGAACGTCGGCATGATGACCGGCGACGCCAGCGTCAACCCCGGGGCCCCGATCATCTGCTGCACGGCCGAGATCCTGGCCAACGTGGCGCTGCGCGACGGCGCGGCGGCCGACATCGGCCAGGTCGTCATGGACGAGTTCCACTTCTACGCCGAGCCCGACCGCGGCTGGGCCTGGCAGGTGCCGCTGCTCGAGCTGCCCAACGTGCAGTTCATCCTGATGTCGGCCACGCTCGGCGACGTGTCGATGTTCGAGCGCGACCTGACCAGGCGCACCGGCCGGCCGACCTCCGTCGTCAAGCACGCCGAGCGGCCGGTGCCGCTGATCTACTCCTACCGGATGACCCCGCTGCACGAGACGCTCGAGGAGATGCTCTCGACCGGGCAGGCGCCGGTCTACGTCGTGCACTTCACGCAGGCCGCCGCGATGGAGCGGGCCCAGGCGCTGATGTCGATCAACATGGCGACGAAGGCCGAGAAAGAGGCGATCTCCGCCATGATCGGCGGGTTCCGCTTCACCACCCGCTTCGGGCGGGCGCTGTCGCGGCTGGTGAAGCACGGCATCGGCGTGCACCACGCCGGCATGCTGCCGAAATACCGGCGGCTGGTCGAGCGGCTGGCCCAGGCCGGGCTGCTGAAGGTCATCTGCGGCACCGACACGCTCGGCGTCGGCGTCAACGTGCCGATCCGCACGGTGCTGTTCACGGCGCTGTCCAAATACGACGGCAACAAGGTGCGCAGGCTGCGGGCCCGCGAGTTCCACCAGATCGCCGGCCGGGCCGGCCGCGCGGGCTTCGACACCATCGGCTACGTCGCCTGCCAGGCCCCCGAGCACGACATCGAGAACGCCAAGGCGCTGGCCAAGATCGGCGACGACCCGAAGCGGCGGCGCGGCTACGCGCGCAAGAAGCCGCCGGAGGGCTTCGTGGGCTGGAGCGAGGAGACCTTCACCAAGCTCCAGGACGCCGAGCCCGAGCCGCTCAACTCGCGCTTCAAGGTCAGCAACGCCATGCTGCTGGCGGTCATCAACCGTCCGGGCGACTGCTTCCAGGCGATGAGGCACCTGCTGACCGACAACCACGAAGACCGCAAGTGGCAGCGGCGGCACATCAGCCAGGCCATCGCCATCTACCGGTCGCTGCTGGCCGGCGGCATCGTCGAGCAGTTCGCCGAGCCCGACGAGCAGGGCAGGCGGGCCCGGCTGACGATCGAGCTGCAGGAGGACTTCGCGCTCAACCAGGCGCTGTCCACGTTCGCGCTGGCCGCCTTCGACCTGCTCGACCGCGAGTCGCCGTCCTACGCCCTCGACATGGTCTCGATCGTGGAGTCGATCCTGGAGGACCCGCGCCAGATCCTGTCGGCCCAGCTCAAGAAGGCCAGGGGCGAGGCCGTCGCGCAGATGAAGGCCGACGGCATCGAATACGAGGAGCGGATGGAGCAGCTCGCCGAGGTCATGTACCCGATGCCGCTGGAAGACCTGCTGCTCGGGGCCTACGAGACCTACCGGCGGGGGCATCCGTGGGTGGGCGACTACACAGTGAGCCCGAAGTCGGTGATCCGCGACATGTACGAGCGGGCCATGACGTTCGGCGAGTACATCCAGTTCTACGAGCTGACCAGGTCCGAGGGCACGGTCCTGCGCTACCTGGCCGACGCCTACCGCACGCTGTCGCGCACGGTGCCCGAGCATCTCAAGACCGACGACCTGGTCGATCTCATCGAGTGGCTCGGTGAGCTGGTCCGCCAGGTCGACTCGTCGCTGATCGACGAGTGGGAGAAGCTCACCAACCCGAGCGAGGTCCTGGAGCAGCAGGAGCAGCTCGAGGCCAAGGTACGTCCGGTCACCGCCAACCCGCGGGCCTTCCGCGTGCTGGTGCGCAACGCGATGTTCCGGCTGGTCGAGCTGTGCGCCCTGGAGAAGGAGCCGGAGCTGGAGGAGCTGGCTCCCGACGTCGACTGGGGCGCGGCGCTCGACGCCTACTACGACGAGCACGAGGAGATCCACGCCGACGCCGACGCCCGCGGGCCCGCGCTGCTGCGGATCGAGGAGGAGAGCGGGCTGTGGAAGGTGCGGCAGACGATCAAGGATCCGGCCGGCGACGGTGACTGGGGCATCGACGCCCAGGTCGACCTGGCCGCCTCCGACGAGGAGGGCCGCGCGGTGCTGCACGTGATCGGGCTCAACCGCCTCGGAGGATGAGGGCCGAGAGGACGCCGCCGAGCACTCATGACGCTGGGCACCCATGACGCGCCCATGACGCTGGGCACGAATGACGACAAGCCGTGTGCCGGGACGGACTGGCAAGGGCGCCCCGGCACAGGCCTGTCGCTATGAGTCTCCGCCGAAAAACGTCGAGTTCGTGTCATGACAATGTCCCAAGATCGAGACATTTCATGAAATCAGCAATCGGCGATGGTGCAGACCTTGGCCAGCATGCGCTTGGTGTCCTTGGTCTGCTGCTTGAAGTCCGCCGCCTTGGGCGTGCCCCACTCTCCTGACACCGCGTAGATGATCACGGCGTTGGCCCGCCGGGTCACGATGGCCCGGTCGCCGCCGACGGCCGGCTTCTTGCCCTCGTACGCCTGGCCGGTGACCGACAGCGCCCTGTCGCCGAGGGCGAGCGCCTTGGCGGAGTAGCGGTAGCCCTTGGTGCCGCAGGAGCGTACGGCCGCCTCCACGTCGCGCAGGGCCTTGCCCGCGGCCGCCGCCGACGCGTACAGGACCACCTGCTCCGACTTGGCGTAGTCGGGCACCGACGTGTAGATGAGCGTCCTGGCCTGGGTGCGCCCCGCCTGGCCCGCCTTGCCCTTCTGGCACGGGTCGACGACGAGCGGCGCCGATTTCCTGGAGCCGGCCGACCAGCTCGTCTCCGGGTTGTCGTCCTTGGTGGCGGCGGCTTTCTCGTACAGCAGGAAGTTGGTGGGGATGGCGACCGTGGCCGCGAGCAACAGTGCTGAGATCATGGGTCAAAATGGTATGAGTGAACGACGAAGAGATCAGGCGCGTCCTCGGGCTGCTCTACCAGGACGACACGTTGCGGACCTTCGCCTCCCTCGTGCTGGGCGCCAACGGCGGGCTCTCCCCCAAGTCGCTGCGGAAGCTGGCCGCCGGTGGCCTCGCGGCGTGCGACGACGACGGGAAGTGGCGGGCCACGCCCGAGCGGTTCCGTGACCTGCTGCGGGCGCACGCCGAGCCCGCCGAGGAGCTGAGCCCCGAAGAGCGGGTGCTGCGCACGTTCCTGGTGGACGGGCGGCTGACGACCATGGCGATGCGGCGCGACAAGCGGCTCGTCGTGCTGCGCTACATCGCGACGGTCTTCGAGCCCGGCGTGCGTTACGCGGAGAAGGACGTCAACGTGGCCCTGCGGGCCTTCCACGACGACTACGCGGCGCTGCGCCGCTACCTGGTGGACGAGGAACTGCTGTCCCGTGAGGACAACGTCTACTGGCGCAGCGGCGGCCACGTGGACATCTAGCGGCGTCTAGCGGAGGTTGCTGGTCCAGGCGTCGATCTTGGCCTGCCACCGTTCCGGCGTCTCCGGCCGCCCCGGCACCCCCGGCCTGGTCTGCCAGGGCAGGGGGCCGTCGGCCCGCCGGTACTCCACGCCGAGAGCGTCCAGCCGCTCCAGGTGGGCCGCCAGCCGGGCGCGGAAGCCGGACAGGTCGCGCCCGGGAGGGCTCCACACCGTCTCGGCGAAGGCCGCGAGCCGGGGGAAGGCCATGTAGTCCACGCGCCGCCCCGAGTCGATCAGCTCGGTCCAGACGCCGCACTGGGCGCCCAGGACGCGGGCGGCGGCGGCCGGGTCGTCGCGCAGCCCGGCCGGGACGGGCTCGAAGGCGTAGACGTCCTCCAGCGTCAGCACCGTCCCGAACGGCACCGGCTCGGCCTCCCCCGGGCCCTGCCGGTAGTCGAAGTAGAGGGAGGTGTTGGCGCAGTTGATGACGTCGTGCCCGCTCCTGGCGGCGGCCACCGCGCCCAGCTCGCTCCGCCACGAGGCGACGACCGCCCCGGGGGCCAGGCCGCCCTCGAGGATCTCGTCCCAGCCGACGAGCCGGCGCCCCCGCGCGGCCAGGAAGGCGCCGAAGCCGCGGATGAACCAGCTCTGCAGCTCGTCCTCGTCGCGCAGCCCCAGCTCGGCGATGCGGCGCTGCGCCGCCGGGCTGGCCCGCCACTGGTCTTTACGGCACTCGTCCCCGCCCACGCACACGTACGGGCTCGGGAACAGCTCCAGCACCTCCTCCAGCACCTCCTGGAAGAACGTGACGGTGGAGTCCTCGACGTTGAGCACGTTCACGCCGACCCCCCACGTCGTGCGCACCTCCAGCGGGGTGTCGAGGTTGCCCAGCTCCGGATAGGCGGCGATGGCGGCCTGGGTGTGGCCCGGCAGGTCGATCTCGGGGACGACCGTGATGTGGCGCCGCGCGGCGTAGGCGACGATCTCCCTGAGGTCGTCCTGGGTGTAGTAGCCGCCGTGCGGGCGGCCGTCCATGGCGCCGTTCCAGCCGGTCTGGCTCTCCGCGCGCCACGCCCCGACCCCGGTCAGGCGCGGATGGCGGCGGATCTCGATCCGCCACCCCTGGTCGTCGGTGAGGTGGAAGTGCAGCACGTTCAGCTTGTGCAGGGCCATCAGGTCGATGAAGCGCAGCACCTCGTGCTTGGTCAGGAAGTGCCGGGCGACGTCGAGCAGGGCGCCGCGCCAGCCGAAGCGCGGCGCGTCCTCGACGTACGCGCCCGGCACCATGAACGGCGCGGTGGACGGCCCTGTGAACGGCCCTGTGAACGGCCCTGTGGACGGTGCCGTGACCGGGCCGCCCCGCGCCTTTCTGAACGCGGCGGCGGGCAGGAGTTGCCGGAACGTCTGCGCCCCGTAGAACGCCCCCGCGGGCCCGCCCGCGACGATCTCGACCTCCTCCGGCCCCACCGTCAGCCGGTACGCCTCCGGCGGCAGCTCCCCGAGCGCCAGCGTGATCGTGCCCAGGCCCTCCCCCGACGGCGGGCGGGGCAGCAGCTCCCCGCCGGTGACGGGGGCCAGCTCGGCGCGCAGCCAGGCCGCGACCTCGCCCAGTGCCGGGTCGGCGGTGAGCGAGGTCCGGCCGTCGAGGACGAACGCGCCCGGCCGGGGCTCGTGCTTGACGGGCTTGGGGACGATCATGAAGCTCCTTACTCGCAGGTGATGGTGGCGTCGGCGAAGTCGGCGTGGTCGGAGGTGGCGTTGTCGCCGCCGTTGGTCGCGACCAGCCGGACGAATCGGGCGCCCTCGACGGGCGCGGTGACCTTGCGGGCGGGCATGGCCCCGGTGAGCAGGCCGGAGTAGGCGACCCGGCCGCCGTCGGCCCAGACCTCGAACCCGGCCGACCCGGCCTGGCCGACCTCGTCGTCGATCCCGGCCTGGAACTCGACCGCCGAGCAGCGGCCGGCGGTGTAGTACTCGATCTCGGCGGGCGCGTGGGCGCCGAGGCCCTTGGCGTACCGGACGCCCTCGATGGTGAGGGGGCGGCCGTCGCCCGCGGCGCGCTCGCCGTTGCTGGCGTCCTTCTCGACCGGGCCGAAGTGGTTCTTGGCGCTGGTCCAGGCCAGGTCGCTCAGGTACATCCGGCCGGGTCCCGGGGCCTTCGCCACGGTCACGACCGCGGTGGCGCTCTGCCCGCCCTGGCGGAAGGTGAGCTCGTGGGTTCCCGGGGTGGCGGGTGGGGTGACGGCCCATGTCACGGTGAACGTGTCGCCGGCCGCCAGCCCGCCGGTCCTGGCCGGGGTGCGGGCCTCGATCCGCCAGCCCTGCGGCGCCTGCGCCGTCACCTCGACCGACCGCAGCCGCGCCGTGCCCCCGGTGTTGGTGACGCGGGTGACGATCTCGCCGGGCACGCCGGGCTCCAGGACCGTGGGCCGGTCGTCGCCGAGGAACGCCGGCGGGTCCGCCTCGAACGTCACCAGGGGCGGCGCCTCCTCCCCGCCCTTGCCGACGCGGTAGAGCAGCGCCGCGTGCGCGGGCACCTGCGCGGACAGCTCTCCCGTCGTGGCGGAGACCGCGCCGCTCCAGAGCTCCTCGACGCGGTGGCGGTAGCCGCCGAGCCGGGTGGAGATGGTGGCCGCCCGGTCGCTCTCGTTGAACAGCGCGATCGCGCGGTCGCCGTTGTCGAGGGGCTTGGACAGCACGTGGTACCAGCCGTCGGTGGTGACGAACCTGCCGTGCGCGCCCAGGCGGTCCTGGTCCACGGCGATCACCTTCGGGTTGGCGACGACCGAGGCCGGCGCCTTGGCCGGGTCGGCCTGGAGGATCAGCGGGGCCGCGCCCATGGCCCACAGCGTGAACTGGGTCCGGTACTCGGTCTCGGTCATCCCGCCGCGCCCTGCCTGGACGAGGTCGGGGTCGGCCCAGCTTCCCGGGCCCGCGTACTCGGCTCTGAGCTGGTTGAACTCCCAGATGTCGACCATGGTGGCGTAGGAGTCGGCGATGGGCCGGTTGTAGACGTTGGTGCGCCAGGTGGTGGCGCCGGCGTCCTTGCCCCAGAGCCAGGGCACGGTGCTGCCGTCCTCGTTGTTCATGGCGAACGTGACGTCGGTGCCGAGGGCCTGGCGCATGGGCGGGTAGAGGGCCTGGGCGATCTGCTGCACGTTCTGGCCGGGGAAGTCGGCCGTGGGGACGCTGCACCAGTCGTACTTGACGTAGTCCACGCCCCACGCCTTGACCTGGGCGGCGTCGGCGGCCTCGCTCCTGTAGGAGCCGGGGCCGCCGCCCGCGCAGGCCTTGGTGCCGGCCGACAGGCTGAGGCCCAGCTTCAGGCCCTTGCCGTGGACGTAGGCGGCGAGTGCGGCGACGCCGCCGGGGAAGCGGGCGGGGTCGGGGGCCAGGGCCGCGCCGGAGCGCTGGGGGGCGAGCCAGCAGTCGTCGATGATGACGTACCGGTAGCCGAGCGGGGTGAGGGGGGCGAGGGCGTCGGCGGCCTGGCGTACCGACTGCTCCGAGACCGAGCAGCCGAGCGTGCGGCTGCTCCAGCCCATCGGCGGGCCGACCTCGGCCGACGCGGCCGACGCGGCCGAGGTCGGCCCGGGGAGGACGGGTAAGAAGGGCATGGCGAGGAGGGCCGCCGCGGCGGCGGCCGTGATGGTGCGCATGGGGGTCCTGTCAGGCGGGGTTGAGCGTGGGGCGGCCGGGCTCGATGACGAACGAGCCGGAGGTGTAGGCGGGGGCGTACGGCTCGGTGACACGCGACAGGGAGCGGAAGTCGACCTTCATCTCCTGGCCGGTGATCCGGGTCCGCACATAACCGCGGCGGCCGTTGAAGAACTTCACGTGCGGGTTCTCGTCCAGCAGGATCTGCGTGTTGGGATATTCGTCCAGGCCGTTGCCCGCGCTCGTCACCGACGTGGTGACCAGCTCGACGGCCACGGACTTCGACCCCGGGTCCTGGTGGTCGCGCTTGACCTCGCCGGCCCAGTGCGAGTGCACGTCGCCGGTGAGCACGACCGCGTTGCGCTTGTAGGCGTCGATGGCGGCGGTCAGGCGGTTGCGGGAGGCGACGTAGCCGTCCCAGCCCTCGTTCGAGTAGCCCTTGCCCTCGCCGTTCGTCCAGTCCATCTCCATGAAGAAGACCTGCTGGCCGAGCAGGTCCCAGGTGGCGCGCGAGCTCTTGAGCCGCGCGTCCAGCCACGCCTCCTGGTCGCGGCCGAGGATGGTCCTGTTAGGTTCGAAGCGGTCCAGGCAGTCGGGGCCGACCGTGCCGCTCTTGCCGGTGCAGGCGTACAGGTCGCGGTACTGGCGGGTGTCGAGCAGGTGCAGGTTGGCGATGTCGCCCCACCGGACGCTGCGGTAGAGCCGGAGCGCGGCGCCGTCCGGCTTCTGGGCGCGGCGCAGCGGCATGTTCTCGTAGTACGCCTGGAACGCCTCGGCCCGGCGCTTGAGGAACGGCGGGTCGGGCTGCTCGGGCACGTCGCCGGCCCAGCCGTTGTCGATGTCGTGGTCGTCCCACACCACGACCCAGGGGGCGATGGCGTGGGCGATCCGGGACTCGGGGTCGGCCTTGTGCTGGGCGTGGCGCAGGCGGTATCCGGCCAGGTCCAGGCATTCGCCGCCGGCCTGGTCGCGGACGGGGTACTTGTAGTCGCCGTACTCGTAGATGTAGTCGCCGAGGAAGGCGATCAGGTCGGGCTGGTCCTCGGCCATCCTGCGGTACGGGGTGAACCAGCCGGTCTGGTAGTCGGCGCAGGAGGTGAACGACAGGTTCAGCGGCCTGGCGCGGATCCCGGGGGCGGGGGTGGTGAGGGTGCGGCCGACGGGGCTGAGCTCGGTGCCGGCCTTGAAGCGGTAGAAGTACTCGGCACCGGCGGTGAGGCCCTCCAGCTCGACGTGCACGCTGTGGGCCTCGGCGCGGCGGGCGTCCTCGGTGCCGTGCCGGACGACGTTGCGGAAGTTCTCGTCGGTGGCGAGCTGCCACTGGACGGGGACGGTGCGGTCCGGCATGCCGCCGAGGCCGTCGAGGGCGACCGGGTCCATGGCGAGGCGCGTCCAGAGCACCACGCCGTCCTGGGTGGGTTCGCCCGAGGCGACGCCGAGCTGGAAGGGGTCGGTCAGAGGGACGGGCCGGGCGGCCGCGCGCACGGGGGTGGCCCCCAGTGCGGCGGAGATGCCCAGGCTCGCGCCCCCGGCGAAGAGTGAACGCCGGGTGATCATGGGGGTCCTTTACTTGACGGTGGCGTTGCCTGCGGCGACAGCCTGGTCTGCCGCTTCTTGCGGAGAGAGTTCGCCGAGGTACATCTCGTTGAAGATCTGGTTAAGCTTCGTCTCGAAGCCGGTGAAGCCGGTGGTGATCGGCAGGGGGAA
Source organism: Nonomuraea sp. NPDC050643 (assembly GCF_040654715.1). Classification (NCBI taxonomy): domain Bacteria; kingdom Bacillati; phylum Actinomycetota; class Actinomycetes; order Streptosporangiales; family Streptosporangiaceae; genus Nonomuraea; species Nonomuraea sp. NPDC050643. The sequence continues at coordinate 23,901 of NZ_JBFAIM010000032.1, forward strand.
GGTCGTGCCCGCCGCCTCCTCGACGAACGGCGCGACGTCGATCTTCTTGGCCTTCCAGTAGTCCACGTAGCCCTGCGAGAGGCCGTTCAGCGCGGGCAGCACCCAGCCGCCGTCGGCCATCAGCTTCTGCGGCTCCTCGGTGCCGAGGTAGGCGGCCAGCTTCATGGCCTCCTCGGGGTGCTCGCTCTTGGCGTACACCGCCTCGGCCAGGCCGTTGAGGTTGACCGAGCGGCCCGCCGGGCCCTCCGGCATGAGGGCGACGCCGAGCTCGAACGTCGACTCGGGCGCCACGAACGGCAGCAGCGCGTTGTTGGCGGGGAACATGGCGATCTGGCCCGCCTTGAACATGTCGGTGACCTTGCCGGTGGGCGGGTTGGTCCGGGTGGCGGGCGGGGACACGTGGTGCTTGTTGACCAGGTCCACGCCGAACCGCAGGGCCTGCACCGAGGCTGCGTCGTTGAAGACGTACGTGCCGAAGGGCTTGTCGACGAGCTTGCCGCCGTTGGAGCCGACCCAGTTCATCCACTGGGTCTGGTAGTGGTTCCAGGAGGCGAAGCCGTACGTCTTGACCTTGGCCGGGTCGAAGCCGGCCTCGTCCGGGTGCTTGCCGGCCTCGTCCACGGTGAGCCGGCGCGCCGTGTCGAGCAGGGTGCCGGTGCCGTCGGCCGTCCAGGTGAGCTTGTCCGGCATCTCCACGCCGGCCTGCTTGAACAGGTCCTTGTTGTAGAGCAGGCCGACGGTCCCCCAGTCCTTCGGGACGCCGTACTGCTTGCCCTCGTAGGTGAACGAGCCGACGACGGTCTGGTGGTATTTCGCGGCGTCGATCTGGACGGGGGCCAGGACGCCCTTGGTGACGTACTCGGGGAACTGGGTGGGGGTCATCCAGAACACGTCCGGCGCCGTGCCGGCGACCGCGTCGGCGGTGAGCTTCGTCCAGTACTGGTCGTACGGCAGCAGCTCGATCCGCACGTCGATGCCCGGGTTGGCCTTCTCGAAGGCGGCCATCACCTTCTCGTAGCCGGCCTTCTGCTGGTCGTCCCAGAGCCGGTACGTCAACGTGACCGTGCCCGAGCCGTCCGAGGGGTCCGAGCCCGCGCCGCCGCACCCGGTGAGGGCGAGCACGACGGCCGCGAGCAGGGTCCAGCGAATCGGGGGGTTCTTCAGCATCCGCTGACCTCTTCTTACTTGAGGCCGGTGAGGACCACCGACCTGACGATGTATTTCTGGAAGAAGACGAAGATCGCCACCATCGGCACCAGCGCGATCAGGCTGCCGGCCATCATGAGGTGGTAGTCCACGCCGATGCCGTCCTTGAGCGTGGCGATCGCGACCGTGATGACCTTGGTGTCGTCGCCGCTGGTGATGATCAGCGGCCACAGGAAGCTGTTCCACGACGAGATCACCGTGATGATCGCCAGTGTGCCGAGCGCTGGGCGGCAGAGCGGCAGCATGACCCGGAACAGGATCGTCAGCGGCCCGGCCCCGTCGATCCGCGCCGCCTCCTCCAGCCCGGCGGGCAGGCTCTTGAGGAACTGCCGCATGAGGAAGATCCCGTACGGGGTGCCGAGCACGTACGGGGCGAGCAGGCCGTACCAGGTGTTGACCAGGTCCAGCTCGCGCATGATCAGGAACAGCGGGATCATCGTGACCGCGCTCGGCACCATCATCGTGGCCACGAACAGCCAGAACAGCACGTCCCTGCCTCGGAACCGCAGCCGCGCGAACGCGTAGGCGGCGAACGTGGTGAACACGAGCTGCCCGGCCGTCAGCAGCGCCGTCATCACGGCCGTGTTGAGGATGAAGCGCGGGAAGTCCCCGGACAGCATGTCGGCCAGGTTGCCCACGGTCGGCGGCAGCCCGGGCAGCCAGGGCGCGGTCGAGCTGAGCTGCGCCTGCGTCTTGAACGCGGTCAGCACGACCAGCAGGTACGGGAAGACGGACACGAACGCGCCGAGGGCGAGCGTGGCGTAGAGCAGGATTCGCTTGACCATGGCCGCCTCAGCTCACGTCGTAGGTGGTGCGCTTGCCGAAGAACCTGACCTGCGCCAGCGTCACCAGGAGGATGATCACGAAGAGCAGCGTCGACAGCGTGGCGGCGTAGCCGAAGTCGAACTCCTTGAAGGCCGTCTGGAAGATCCGGAAGTTGAGCACCTCGGTGCTGCGGCTCGGGCCGCCGTCGGTCATCGCGTACACGGTGTCGAACACCTGGAAGGCGCCGATCAGGTTCGTCACCGTGACGAAGAACATCGTGGGGTTGAGCAGCGGCAGCGTCACCCTCCAGAACCGCTGCGCCGGGGTGGCGCCGTCGGTGGAGGCCGCGTCGTGCAGCTCCTTCGGGATGCCCTGCAGCCCCGCCAGGAAGAACAGCATGCTGTAGCCGGTGTGCTGCCAGACGCTGACCAGCGCGACCGCCGGCAGCGCCCAGGCCGGGTCGGACAGCCAGTCGGGCCCCGTGATCCCGGCCAGCGCGAGCGCGCTGTTGAGCGCGCCCTCACGGGGGTCGAAGATCCAGTTCCAGACGAGGCCGAGCACGATCGGCGTGGCCATCCACGGGATCACGAACAGCGAGCGGAAGACCCTGAGGCCCTTGATCCGCCGGTCGAGCAGCATCGCCAGGGCCAGCGCCAGCACGGTCTGGAGCGGGATGCAGAGCAGGACGTAGGCGACGGTGACCCAGAGCGAGTGCCAGGTCTCGCCGTCGGCGGCCAGCCGCGCGTAGTTCTCCAGCCCGACGAACTCGGGCGCCGACAGCAGCTCCCAGTCGAACAGGCTCAGCACCAGGACGATGACCATCGGAAGCAGCAGGAACGCGACGACGCCGAACAGGCTCGGGCCGACGAACAGGTACGCGTGCCAGCCGGTCCCCCGCCGGCGAACGGCCTTGGCCCGCCGGACGCCCGCCTCGCGCAGCGTGTGACTGGTCACGACGGTTCCGTCGCCGTCGGCACCATGAGCCGCCTGGTCGTCTCCATCCCCCACGCGTCGAGCGCCGCGATCGGGTCACTCGACCCGCGCAGCCCGCCCGTGGCCTCGATGTGCGCCGCCCACTCCGCCCTGGCCTCCACCTCGGGCCGCAGGATGATGCAGTCGGGGTCGTTCACCCACCAGCGGGCGTGCAGGAACTCGCGGGCCGCGCCGGTGAGCCGGGCGCCGAGCTGCGAGGGCTGGCTGATGTCGCCGGACTTGGGGTGGAGGGTGGGGGCGATGTCGGGGCTGACCCGCATGACGTCCACCAGGCCGATGCTGGGCAGCATCGGCGCGCCGCACCCGTGCAGCGTGGCCTCGGGGCCGGCGCCCTGCCTGATGAGCTCGAGGCCCAGCCGGTACGCGGCGATCGGGTCGATGTCCTCGCGCCGCAGGCCCGGTAACGCCCCGGCGTAGACGAAGTCGAGCTTGAAGTGGCTGATGCCCATCGCGGCGAACGTCCGGAACACCTCGACCAGGTACGCGGCGGCATCGGGGTGGGTGACGTCGAGGACGGCCAGGTCCTGGTCCCACATGCGGCCCGCGTACGCGCCGCCGACCAGCCAGTCGGGATGCTCGCGGACGATCCGGCCGCGGTGCCCGGCGAGGAACGGCGCGGTCCAGATCCCGGCCCGCCGCCCGGCTCCCCGTACGGCGTCCACGGCCCGTTCCAGCGAGCCGAACCCGGGCCGGGCCTCCAGCCAGTCGCCGATCTCGGCCTCGTAGCCGTCGTCGATGAGGAACATGTCGGCGCCCAGGCCGTGCCGCTCGGAGAGCCGGAGGTTGTCGATGACGTCGGCGTCGGTGACCTTGTCCCAGTAGCCGTACCAGGTGCACCACATGGGCGGGACGGCGGGGAACGCGCGCGGTTCGGCCATGGTGCCCGCCCAGTCGCGCAGGGCCTGACCGAGACCGCCCTCGGCGCGGTGGTGGCGGACGGGCCCGTCGGCGGAGATCACCAGGCGGCCGGCCTCCTCCCGCACCCGGATGGAGGGGACCTCGTGCAGGCTCGGCGCCGACCACAGCTCGACGGACCCGTCGCCCGGCTCGATCGCGAGCAGCCCTTCCCCCTGGAAGGTCCGGTCCGGGACGGGCGTCTCGGGGCGGTAGGCGAGGATCTGGATCGTCGCGTCGGCCGGGCGCGGCGGGGTGTCGGTCCAGCGGTAGGCGCCCGTGGGGCTCCACGACTGCCAGCCGTGCTCGAACACCCGTGCCTCATGGGGGCGGCACCTGATCTCGCCGACGTCCGCGAACGGCATCAGTCCCTCATTCCTCTCGACTTACGAAGGAGCGCTTCATTAGTAGCACCGTGGTTCCTGGGTGGTCAACGGGCGAGCGGCTGGCATAATCCTTAATTACAGAGGACACTTACATTAAGGACGGGCGATGGCGGATCTACGCGGCGGCGATCTCTCCCGGCTGCGGCAGCTCAACTCGCTGACCGCCATCCGGGCGCTACGCGGATCCGGGCCGCTCACGCTGTCGGCGCTGGCCGAACGCACCGGGCTGTCCCGGCCGTCGATGAAAGAGGTCGCCGACGAGCTCATGGCGCTGGGCTGGGTGGAGGAGGTGCCGCCGAGCCCGGGGACGATGGGCCGCCCCGCCCGCCGCTACCGCTTCCGCGCCGACAGCGGCTACCTGGTGGGCGTCGACATAGGGGGTCACAACATCCGGGCCGCCCTGTCCGACCTCGACGGCGAGATCCTCGCGGAGACCCGGCAGCCGGTGCTGCCCGACGACCCGCTGGAGGAGCGCCTGGCCGCGATCGGGCGCGCGGTGTCCGGCTGTCTCGCGCTCAGCCGCACGACGGCCGAGGACCTGTGGATGATCGCGGTCGGCACCATCGGCGTCATCGACGTCGAGGGCCGCGTCATCTACTCGGCCGCGGTCCCCGCCTGGCGCGACCTCGACCTGGCGGGCAGGCTGGGCGAGATGTTCCCGTGCCAGGTGCTCATCGAGAACGACAGCCGCCTGGCCGCCATGGCCGAGACCCGGCGGGGCGTCGCGAAGGGCGCGCGAGACGTGGTGTTCCTGCATGTCGGCAGGCGCATGGGCGCCGGGCTCATCATCGGCGGCAGGGTGCACAGGGGGTTCGGCGCGGCGGCCGGCGAGATCTCCATGCTGCCCGAGGCCCGCTGGTTCGACGCCCCCGAACACCTGAACACGTGCGCGTCGGTCCCCGCGGGCACGCCGCCCGAGGACGCGGCCGGCTTCACGCTGGCGGCCGCGCGCCACGGCGACCCGGTCGCGATCGAGGCCGTCGAGCGCTACGTCGACGACCTCGCGGTGGGCACGGCCGCGATGGTCCTCATCCTGGACCCGCAGATGGTGGTGCTCGGGGGCGGCTTCTCCCGCTCGGCCGACGTGCTCCTCGACCGGCTGCGGGCGCGGCTGGAGCGCGCCTGCATGCGCATCCCGGAGGTGCGGGCCTCGACGCTGGGCGACGAGTGCGTGGTCGTCGGGGCGATCGACTACGCCGTGGACCACCTCGACGACCAGCTCTTCACCCCCGACAAGGGCCCCCTGCCGGTCAGCCGGTGACAGCCGGCCAGTGACAGTCAGCCGGTGACAGTCAGCCGGTGACAGTCAGCCGGTGACAGTCAGCCGGTTATGGTCAGCCGGTGACGGTCAGCCGGTGACGGTCAGCCGCTTGTGCCGCGCAGGCGGGCGCGGTAGTCGCGGGGCGGCAGGCCGTACTCCTTCCTGAAGGCGCGGCTGAAGTGGAACGGGCTGACGAAGCCCGAGGCCGTCGCCACCTGGCCGACGTCCATGTCGGTGACCTCGAGCAGGCCGGCGGCGTGGCGTACCCGGGCCTGGCGTACGGCGTGCATGGGGGTCTGGCCGCTCTCCTCGGCGAACAGGTGGGCGAAGCGGGAGGGCGACAGGGCAACCGCGCGCGCGAGCGAGGCCACCGAGTGCGGGGCGCCCGGCTCGGCGGCGATGATCGACAGGACGCGGCGTACGCGCTCGTCACCCTCCTCCCCGACCCTCGCCCCCGCGGGCCGCGCCGACGCCGTGGCCAGCACCAGCACCTCCTCCACCGCTCCCAGCACCAGCTCCCGCGCGGGCCCGCCGACGACCACGGCCGGCACCCGCACCTCCACCTCCGGGGCGGGCACCCGGGCGTCGGCCGGGGCCGGCGCGTCCGGTGTCCAGCGGGCGTCCTGGATCGCCCGCCGGAAGGCCGAGCCGATCCGCTCGTGTACGGCCACAGGCACCCCCGCCACCAGATGCAGCCCGCCATCCCCGGCATAGGGCCCCAGCCACGCCGTCCAGGTCACGCGCGGCTGGAAGTGCACCCACCAGAACCGCCACCGCCCGGCCCCCGGCGGCACCCGGTAGTGCTGCGCCACCCCCGACCCCAGCACCACCAGATCCCCCGGCCCCACCTCGCACGACCTGCCGCCCTGCTCGACGAACCCCGCCCCCGCCTCCGTCCACAGCAGCAGCCAGCTCGGCGACCCGCCGGCGCGGCGCGTGGCATAGCCGGCCGCCTTGTCGTAGTGGCCCACGATCATCAGCTCGGCAGCAGGAACAGACAGGTCCTCAGCGGTCACAGGCATACCGTCGCACGATCCCGTTCCTTAGCGTGAGAGGCATGAGGCTCAACGACTTCCACGATCAGGGGTTCCTGCTGGTGCCCGCCCTCCTGGCCCCCGAAGAGGTGGCCGAGTTGCGCGACGCGTTCATGGCGCTGCACGCCAGGGGCCCGATCCCGGGGCACTTCGCCCCCCAGCCGCAGGAACCCGGCCGGCCGTACGACATCCTGCGTGACTATCCGCGGATCATGCACCCGCACGAGGTGAACGACCTGGCCCTGCGCTACCTGCTCGACACGCGCATCGCGGCGATACTCCGCGACCTGCTCGAGGAGGAGCCGATAGCAGCCCAGAGCATGTTCTACTTCAAGCCCCCGGGTGCCAGGGGCCAGGCGTTGCACCAGGACAACTTCTATCTCCGGGTCGAGCCCGGCACGTGCGTGGCCGCCTGGGTGGCGCTCGACCGGGTGGACCGGGCCAACGGCGGCCTGGAGGTCGTGCCCGGCACCCACAAGATGGACCTGTTCTGCCCAGAGGAGGCCGACCAGGACGTCTCGTTCACCAGGGAGTACGTACCCCCGCCACCCGGCCTCGAACGGGTGCCCGTGGACATGGACCCCGGCGACGTGCTCTTCTTCAACGGCAGCCTGGTGCACGGCTCGGAGCCGAACAGCACGGCCGACCGCTTCCGGCGCAGCTTCATCTGCCACTACGTGGGCCGCTCGGCCGAGCGGATCGCGGAGTACTACCCGACGATGACGATGTCGGGCGAACGCGTGCGGCTCGAAGCGTCGGCCGGCGGCGGCCCGTGCGGCACGGAGGTCGCCGGACCCCACTGACTCACCCGCCGGAGATCTCCGATTCCGCGTCGTCCTCGGGGATCACGCAGTCCCACGGATCGTCCAGCCAGCCGTCGGGCAGGAGCACCTTGGACCGCTCTCCCGACTTCCCCCTCGGGGTGTCGGTGTTGGGCGGCCACGGCTGGTCGTGCTCCAGCTTGGCCAGCCCTTCCCGCAGCCCGTCGAGCGACTCGGCCGTGGCCAGCTCCCGCCGCAGCTCGCTCCCGACGGTGAACCCCTTCAGATACCACCCGACATGCTTGCGGAAGTCGGCGACGGCGTACCGCTCGATGTCGAAACACTCGGTCAGCCCCTCGGCGTGCCTGGCCATCACCTCGGCGACCTCGCCGAGCGAAGGCCGGGCCCGCTCCGGGTCGCCGTTGAAGGCGTTCTCCAGATCCCTGAACAGCCACGGCCGCCCGAGGCAGCCCCGCCCGACCACCACCCCGTCGCACCCGGTCCGCGCCACCATCCGGACAGCGTCGTCGCCGCACCAGATGTCGCCGTTGCCCAGCACGGGGATCTCGGGCACGGCCTCCTTGAGCCGCGCGATCGCGTCCCAGTCGGCGACGCCGCCGTAGTGCTGCTTGGCCGTGCGGGCGTGCAGCGCGATGGCGGCCACCCCCTCCTCGGCCGCGATCCGCCCGGCGTCGAGATAGGTCAGGTGATCGTCGTCGATGCCCTTGCGCATCTTCATCGTCACGGGCAACGGCCCGGCGTTCGCCACCGCCTGCCGCAGGATCCGCCGCAGCAGATTCCGCTTGTACGGCAGCGCCGACCCGCCGCCCCGCCTGGTCACCTTGGGCACGGGGCAGCCGAAGTTGAGATCGACGTGGTCGGCCAGGTCCTCCTCGGCGATCATCTTGACCGCCCGCCCGACGATGTCGGGGTCGACGCCGTAGAGCTGGATGCTCCTGGGCTTCTCCGACTCCGCGAACCTGATCATCCGCATGGTCTTGGGATTGCGCTCGACGAGCGCCCGCGTGGTGATCATCTCGGACACGAACAACCCCGCGCCCTGCTCCCGGCACAGCACCCGGAACGGCGCGTTCGTGATGCCCGCCATCGGCGCCAGCACCACCGGCGGCCACACCCCAATCGGCCCAATCTTCACGCGTTCAGTTGTAGCGCAGGTCAGGCCGTAACCGGTATTCGGCGGATAGGCTGTGAACGGCATCTTGAGTGGAGGGGATGGATGCTTCTTCGAGTGCGCGTCGCGCTGCCCGACCGGCCCGGTTCGCTGGCGCAGGTGACCAAGGTCCTGGGGGCGGCGGGGGCCGACATCACGCAGGTGACCGTCCTCGACCGGGGCGCCGGCCAGGCCCTGGACGACATCACGATCTTCTGCCCCGACAGCACCCCCAGACAGGCCCTGGTCAAGAGCCTGCAGAGCGTCAGAGACGTCGCGGTCGAGGGCATCTGGACGACCCGCGAGGCGCCGGGCACCTACCCGGAGCTGGAGATCCTCAAATACATCACCACGGCCGGCGACCGCGCGCTCACCACCCTCATCGACTCCCTCCCGGTCCTGTTCAGCGCCGACTGGGCCGCCACCACCGCCGAGGACCGCGTCGTCTACGCGAGCTGGCGCGCCCCGCACGACCTGGCCGTCCCCGGCGAGACCCCGTCCCGCCCCACGGCCCTCACCTTGCCCGGCGACCTGCACGTCATCCACGCGCCCCTGCCCCCGCTGGCCCTGTCCCTCCTGCTGGCCCGCTCCGAGGGCCCGGCCTTCCACCGCATCGAGGTCCACCGCCTCACCAGGATCCTGGAGATCTTCCTCAGCCTGCCCGCCACAGAGCGCAGCGTGGCCCGCCAACTCCGCAAGGAGCCCCGCTGAGTAAGCATCTGGTCCAAAAACCCGCTAGAGTTGTCGAGACAGCAGTGCGGAAGTGGCTCAGTGGTAGAGCATCACCTTGCCAAGGTGAGGGTCGCGGGTTCGAATCCCGTCTTCCGCTCGGAGTGAAGATTTGACTCGGTGGCGTGGCCGAGAGGCGAGGCAGCGGCCTGCAAAGCCGTCCACACGGGTTCAAATCCCGTCGCCACCTCCACGGACGATTAGCTCAGCGGGAGAGCGCTTCCCTGACACGGAAGAGGTCACTGGTTCAATCCCAGTATCGTCCACCATGAAGTGATCAAAGCCCCAGCTCCCGGCAGGTTCGGGAGTCTGGGGCTTCTCGCTGCCGCCCTCTGATCGCTCATCACCACCCTCTCACCCATGGACGATCGGTCCGGGCCAAGGACGTGCCGGAGCAGGCTCCGCGCCCTGCTCTCCCCCGATCCCGGCATCCGCGCCGAGACCCGGGCCGACCCCTGGCAGCTTCCCGGCCGCCCCTCACGCCTCCCTTCCTGGTCCGCCTGGCCGGGCGCGCCACCGCAGGACCTGCCCGGGATCCAGCGCGATGCCCGCGCCCGGCTGGACTCGACCGCCAGGAGATTCCGCGCTACCGGGGTGTCCCGGACAGGTGTGACGAGTTGAGGGCGTACCCGGGTCACTGACCGGCGAGGCCGGTGTGCGCGACGCCGCGGATGATCTGCCGCTGGAACATGACGAACACCACCAGCAGCGGCAGCCCGGCCAGCACCACGGAGGCCATGATCTGGGCGTACCGCAGGCCGAACGTGCCCTGGACGACGTTGGCCAGGCCCACCGGGAGCGTCATCGTGTTCGGGTCGGTGGACACCAGGAACGGCCAGAGGAAGTTGTTCCAGGTGTTGATGAACGTGAAGATCGACACCGCCGCCAGGACGGGACGCGACAGCGGCAGCACGATGGTGAAGAACACCCGCCAGCGACCCGCCCCGTCCACGAACGCGGCCTGCTCCAGCTCGGGGGGCACGTCCTGGAAGAACTTGAACAGGATGTACACGATCAGCGGCGCGGCCACCTGCGGCAGGATGATCGCCCACCACGTGTCCACCAGTCCCAGCGTGACCATCTCGGCGAACAGTGGCGCGATCAGCACCTGCGGCGGCACCATGATCCCGGCCAGGATCAGGCCGAGCAGCACGCGCTGGCCCCTGAACTGCGTGCGAGCGAACCCGTACGCCGCCATCGCCGAGAACAGCACGGTCAGGAACGTGACGATCACGGAGGTGATGGTCGAGTTGACCGCCCACTTGACGATGCCGCCGGTCGCCAGGACCAGCTCGTAGGAGTCAAAGGTGATCTGGCTGCCGAACCACTCCAGCGGGATCTTGGTCGTCTCGCTCTCGGGCTTGAGCGAGGTGGCCACCGCCCAGGCGACGGGCGCGAGCCAGACGGCCGCCAGGACCAGCGCCACCGCCAGCAGGACGAGCTGGCTGAAGCTGAACCGCTTGGTCACGACGTGACCTCCTCGCGCTTGCGGAACAGCCGGAGCTGCCCAAGGGAGACGATGACGATCAGGACGAACAGGATGTACGACACCGCCGACGCGTAGCCGATGCGGTAACCGGTGAAGCCGACGTCGTAGGCGTACTCGATGATCGGCCGGGTGGAGTCCTGCGGGCCGCCGCCGGTCATGAGGTAGATCTGGTCGAACACCTTCAGCGAGGCCACCAGTTGCAGCACCACGATCAGCGCCGTCGTCCGGCCGAGCAGGGGCAGCGTGATGGAGCGCAGCTTGTCCCAGGCGGAGGCGCCGTCGATGGCGGCGGCCTCGTACAGGTGGGCGGGGATGGACTGGAGGGCGGCGAGGTAGAGCAGGAAGTTGAAGCCGACCGTCCACCACACCGTGGTCAGCACCACGGACCACATGGCCACGGACGGGTCGCCCAGCCACAGCACGTCGGTGCCGAGCGTGCCGTTGAGCAGGCCGTAGTCGGGCGGGTAGATCATCTGCAGCCACAGGATCGACACCACGGCCGACGGCAGCAGGAACGGCCCGAAGAACGACAGCCGCCACAGCCACTGCATGAAGCGCAGGTTGTGCACCAGCAGCGCGAACACCAGGCCCAGGAAGACCAGCGGGATCGTGCTGAGCACGGTGAAGACCAGCGTGTTCCAGAGCGAGCGCCACATGCGCGGGTCGGCGAACGCCTCGAAGTAGTTCCCGAACCCGACGAAATGGTTGTTGCCGCCGGCGATGTTGACGCTCGACAGGCTCATCTGGAAGCCGAGCACGGTCGGCCAGACCAGGAAGGCCACGTAGATCAGCAGGAACGGCCCCACGAACAGCAGCCCGTGCTGCGTCCAGCCGCGCCGGACCTTGGCCTTGGCGAGAGGGGCGGCGGTCGCGGGGGCCGCGACGGTGGTGGCCATTAGCGCTCCTCGTCGGGGAAGGGGTTCGGGGCGGACAGCAGCCTGGTCAGCGACGCCTTCGCGGCGGCCAGGCCGTCCTCAGGCGTGCGCGTGCCGCTGATGACCGGGGAGAACGCCTCCCCGAACTCGATCCAGAGCCGCGAGGCCGACCCGGCGAACCACGCCTGCGGGTCGAGGGCGACCTCGGTGATGACCGAGCGGTACTCCGACTGCGGCTGCAGCGCGAGGTAGTCGGGTTCCTCCAGCGCCGGCAGGTACGCCGGCACGTGCCCGGCCACCGCCCAGTCCGCGCTGCTCTTGACCAGGTTCGCGATGAACCGGTACGTGGCCCGCTCGACCTGCGGATCCCGGTTGCGCTGGTGCGGCAGCACGAACGCGTGGCAGTCGGCCTGCGCCGCCCCGGTGCCGAAGACGCTGGGGAAGCGGGTCATGCTGAACGGCGTCTTGCGCTCCTTGAGCCCGGTGGTCTCCCAGTCGCCGTTCCACAGGAAAGCCGCCTGGCCGTTGGTGAAGTTGGCGACGGAGGCCCCGTAGTCGGTACGCCAGTCGCACAGCCCTTCCTGCCCGAGCCGGCGCATGAGCCGCAGCGCCTCCAGCGCCTTGGCGTCGTCGATCGTGATCGTCGTGCCGTCGTCGGACAGCAGGGTGCCCCCGCTCTGCGGGTACAGCGAGTACCACACGCGCCACGGGCCCACGGTGCCGAGGCCGAGCGCGTCGAAGGCGAGCGGCGGCTTGCCGCCCATCACCTCCTTGGCCTTGGTGAGCTGGGCGATCAGCTCGTCGACGCCGTTGGTGGGCAGCAGCTTGCCGTCGGAGCCGAGCAGGCCGGCCTTGGCGCAGATGTCGGTGTTGTAGTACTGCACCATCGGGTGGGCGTCGAACGGGATCGCGTAGAGGACGCCGTCGATGTGGGCGCGCTCCCAGATGGGCGGGCTGAAGTCGGCGCCCCGCAGGCCGGCCTCCTCCAGCAGCTTGACGTTGATGGGGTCGAGGATCTGCCCGGCGCCGATCCCGGCCAGGCGGGCCAGGTGGAAGGTGGCCAGGTCGGGCGAACGCCCGCCGGAGCCGGCCATCGCGATCTTCGTGTAGTACGGCTCGCCCCACGCGAGCACGTTCTCCTCGACGAAGACGTCCGGGTTCGCCTTGCCGAACGCCTGGACCATCTTGTTCATGATGATCCCGTCGCTCGCGCCGAGGAAATGCCAGTACTGGACGCGGGTCTGCGCCGAGCCGAGCCCCACGGGGATGGCGCAGCCCGCGGCCGCCGCGCCGAGAAGTGCGAGGCTGCCGCCGAGGAGATGCCGGCGGGTGATGTCGGGGGGACCGTGCACGTGGGCCTCTTCCTGCACCGAGCTATCGCTTGGCCATGTTCTCGCTAACATCAGGAGGATTCAGGGCAGCCGTAATCAGAGCCTTTCGCGCAGGAGGACGCGAAGGCGGCATGGGCGTACCGTCCGGATCGCGGAGGTCGCCGCGTGGACCCCGTTGTTTCAGCGGGGTTACCCGAGTGTTAGCGGTAACAAGCAGCCTGTCAAGGGCCCGTCGGCAAACGGTTGCCGTGATCGGAGACCTCTCACCCCACCCCTTGACCCCACTCAGTGATAGCGCTAACAATCGGGACCTACGTAACTCCCGCGAAACCAGGAGTCTCCTCCGTGCACCAGGCCAAGCTCACCCTCGATCCCGCGTTCAAGGTCGCTCCCGTCCGCCGGCGTACCTTCGGCACGTTCGTGGAGCATCTCGGGCGATGCGTCTACACCGGCATCTACGAGCCCGGCCACCCGTCGGCCGACGAGGACGGTTTCCGCCGCGACGTGCTCGACCTGACGCGGGAGCTGGGCGTGTCCACCGTCCGCTACCCGGGCGGGAACTTCGTCTCCGGCTACCGGTGGGAGGACGGCATCGGCCCGATCTCCGAGCGCCCGCGCCGGCTCGACCTGGCCTGGCACAGCACCGAGCCGAACGAGGTCGGCGTGGACGAGTTCGTCCGCTGGTGCCGCAAGGCGGGCGTGGAGCCCATGATGGCGCTCAACCTGGGCACCCGCGGCGTCGCCGAGGCTCTGGACCTGCTCGAATACTGCAACCATCCCTCCGGCACGACCTTGTCCGACCTGCGCGTGGCCAACGGCGCCAAGGAGCCGCACGGCATCGGGATGTGGTGCCTGGGCAACGAGATGGACGGCCCCTGGCAGATCGGCCACAAGACGGCCCGCGAGTACGGCCGGCTGGCCGCCGAGACCGCCCGCGCCATGCGCATGGTGGACCCGGCGCTGGAGCTGGTCGTGTGCGGCAGCTCCAGCTCGCACATGCCGACGTTCGGCGCGTGGGAGGCCACGGTGCTGGAGGAGACCTACGACCTGGTGGACTACGTCTCCTGCCACGCCTACTACGAGGAGAAGGACGGCGACCTCGGCAGCTTCCTGGCCAGCTCGTCCAACATGGAGTACTTCATCTCCTCGGTCGTGGCCAGTGCCGACGCCGCCGGGGCCCGGCTGAAGTCCCGCAAGAAGATCGACATCTCGTTCGACGAGTGGAACGTCTGGTACCTGTCGCGCTTCCAGAACGCCGAACCGCCCGCGGACTGGCCGGTGGCGCCGCCGCTGCTGGAGGACCACTACCACCTGGCCGACGCGGTGGCCTTCGGCGGGCTGCTGATCACGCTGCTGCGCAACAGCGACCGGGTGACCGCCGCGTCGCTGGCCCAGCTCGTGAACGTGATCGCGCCGATCATGACGGAGCCGGGCGGGCGGGCCTGGCGGCAGACCACGTTCCACCCGTTCGCGCAGGCGTCCCGGTACGCGGCGGGCGACGTGCTGCGGGTCGAGCCGGTGTCGCCGTCGTACGAGACGAAGGAGTACGGCGAGGTGCCGCTGGTGCACGCGGTGGCCACGCACGCGCAGGAGGGCGGCACGACGCTGTTCGCCGTCAACCGCTCGACCGACGGCCCGGTGTCGCTGGAGATCGACACCCGGGCCCTGGGCGGCGTACGGGTGGTCGAGGCCACCACGCTGACCGATTCCGACGTCTACGCCCGCAACACCGCCGACGACCCCGGCCGGATCGCGCCCCGGCCGAACACCGACGTCGAGCACGACCCCGCGCGGATCCTGCTGCCCCCGGTCTCCTGGAACGTGATCAGGCTCGCCTGACGCGCCCGGCGCGGTTCAGGGACGCCTGGGGCCGGTGCTCTCCCTGACGACCAGCTCGGGCTCGACCAGCCGGCGGGCGTCGGGCTCGGCGCCGGCCATCCGGTCCAGCAGCAGGTGGAAGGCGTGCCTGCCGACCTCGCCGAAGTCCTGGCGGACGGTCGTCAGCGGCGGCCAGAAGTAGGCGGACTCGGGGATGTCGTCGAAGCCCGCCACGCTGACGTCTTCGGGCACCCGCCGCCCGGCCTCCCGCAGCGCCCGCAGCACGCCGAGCGCCATCTGGTCGTTGGCCACGAACACGGCGCTGACCTCGGGATCCTGCGCGAGGCCGCGGCCGAGCTGGTAGCCGGAGCGCGAGCTCCAGTCGCCGCGCAGCACGTCGGGCACCGGCCGGCCGGCCGCCTCCAGCACGCCGCGCCAGCCCTTGATGCGGTCGTTGGCGTCGAGCCAGTCGGCCGGGCCCGCGACGTGGCGGACGGTCTCGTGGCCGAGGTCGAGCAGGTGCTTGGTGACGCGGGCGGCGCCGGTGCGCTGGTCGACCTTGGCCACCGGCACCGGGATGTCGTCGCCGGCGTCGACCGCGACGACCGGCATCTCGGGCGGCAGATGGCGCAGCCCGTCGGCGGCCGACTCGTGCGGCGCGACGATGATCACGCCGTCGACCGCCTGGGTGCGCAGCCGCTGCACCCCCTCCTCCATCGAGCGCCGGTTCAGCGAGCTGAGGCTGGCGATGCTGACGTTGTAGCCGGCGTGCCGGGCGGCCTGCTCGATGCAGTAGAGCGTGGAGGCGGGGCCGTAGAGGGTGGTGTCGATGCTGACCACGCCCAGCACCCCGGAGCGGCCGGTGACGAGCTGGCGGGCGGCCTGGTTGGGCCGGTAGTCGAGCTCGCGCACGGCGGCCAGCACCCGCGCCCGCGTCTCGGCGCGGACGAGGTCGGGCGCGTTGAGCACCCGCGAGACGGTCATGGTCGAGACGCCGGCGAGCACGGCGACGTCCATGAGGACCGCGGGCCTGCCTGATCTGGCTTTCACCGTGGCTCACCCCCTTGGCGGTAACGCTAACAGGCCAAGGGGGCGAACGCGCGATCATAACGTCCGGGCCACCGCCTACACGGGCCTGATGGACCACTGCTGGCAGGCGTTGTTCAGCCAGCTCCACTGCCGTACGTCGGCGCCGTCGCCGGTGCCGCAGTCGGCCACGTCGGCGACCTTGCCGGTGGCGGCGTTGACGATCCTGACCCAGCCGCCGGTGGCGGTGTGGACGAGCCGGAAGCGCTGGCAGGTGTTGTTCAGCCAGCTCCACTGGCGGATGTCGGTGCCGTCGGCGGTGGCGCAGTTCGTCACGTCGGCGACCTTGCCGGTGGCCACGTTGACCAGCCTGCTGGTGTCGTCGGCCTGGTCCTCCAGGCGCCAGCGCTGGTTGGCGCCGCCGGTGCAGGTCCACTGCTGGATGTTCGCGCCGTCGGTCCCCGATCCGCCCGCGACCTCGAGGCACTTCCCGCTGTTGCGGTTGACCAGCGTGTACGCCGTCGGCGTGGCGGCCGTCTCCCCCGCGGGCGCGGCCAGCGAGGTGCCCGTCGCGACCGGGGTGCCGAAGTTCGGGCTGCCGTCGGCGTTCCAGGTGAACCGCTGGGCGCGGGTGGTGCGGTTGTTGTCGCAGCCGCCGCCGCTGGAGCTGTTGGCGTGGTAGACGATCCAGTTCTCGGCGCCGTTCGGGGAGGTGAAGAAGCCGTTGTGGCCGGGGCCGTACACGCTGCCCGAGCGCTGGAACACCGGCGTGGACTTCTTGACCCACGAGGAGGCGCTGAGCGGGTTGCCGCCGTTGTGGGTGAGCTGCCCCAGCTTGTAGTCGGGACCCCAGCAGGCGCTGGCCGAGTAGATCAGGAACGTCTGCCCGCCGCGCTGCAGCGCCACCGGCCCCTCGTTGACCGTGCCGCCCTGGGTCTCCCAGCTCAGGGTGGCGCTGGAGATGCGGCTGAACGTGCCGCCGCTGACCGTGTAGGGGTTGCTCATGGGCGCGATCACCAGGCTCTGCGTACTGCCGCCGATGAACCCGCTGCCGAGCAGGTACAGGGACCCGTTCAGGGACATGGGGCTGGCGTCGATCAGCCAGCCGCCCGGGGTGAGGTTGGAGCCGGTGAGCAGGTTCCGGTACGCGTACGGCCCCAGCGGGTCGCTGCCCGCGCTCTCCAGCACGTGGGTGCGCTGGCTGTCACAGCAGGCGGTGCCGACGGCCCCGGCGGAGTAGTAGATGTACCAGCGGCCGTTGAACTGGTGCAGCTCGGGAGCCCAGAAGTTGGTGCCGCGGGAGGCGGTGGTGTCCTGCCAGACCTGGATGCTCGGCGCGGTGGCCAGCCCGCCGAGGGTGGGCGAGCGGCGCATGACCAGCGTGTTCGTGAAGCTGGTGGTGATCAGGTAGTAGTCGCCGTCGTGGTGGCGCAGCCAGGGGTCCGCGCCCTTCTGCGACTTGATCGGGTTGGTGTACGACGTGGCGGCCGAGGCGGGTCCCGTGACGGGGACCAGGGCTAAGAGCAGGAGTGACAGGGCTGCCAGGATGCTTCGAATCATCGTCGGGACTCCTTGGTAGCGCTAACATTTCGCGGCGGTTTCGGGGGCACGCTCTCCTTGTTCCGGTGGGATTCCGCGATTGTTAGCGCTCACGTTTGGCGTGTCAACGGGCCTTGAAACTTTCAGCCGCGACCGTCACTGGTGGACGAGCAGCACGAACGTCCGGGCGTAGGAGACGCCGTTCCCGGGGCGCGGCCAGTCCAGTCCGGCCAGGGCGCGTGAGCCCGCCTCGTGGTAGGCGCCGTCCACCCGGATCTCGGCCGCCTCCGTGCCCCCTCCCCCGCCGAAGAACGCCTTCACGCCCACCAGGTGGTCGCGTTCGAACGCGCCCTTCAGGACCGGGGCCAGGTGCGGCAGGAGCGCGTGCTGGACGGCCCACCGCTGCACGGCGTCGTGGTCGTCGCCCGTCCCCCAGCCGGTGATGCCGCCGTGGACGGCGTGCCAGCCGGGGAAGCCGTCGGGGTCGTCGGGGGCGAAGTGCCCGGCGTGGGTGCCGTCCTGGACCAGGAGTTCGAGCAGCGCGCTGCCGGTGGTGCCCAGCCACACCTGGACGGCCCGGTCCACGGCCTCCTCCGTGGTGCGGCCGTAGCCGGCCACGCAGTCGCTGATCGTGGTGTCCTCGTTCAGCAGGAAGTCGAGGTCGAGGTGGGCCGGGTCGCCGGTGTGGTCGTCGCCCAGCCGCACCGCGAGCGTGCCGGGTCCTTGGGCCAGGCCGCCGATGACCCGCCAGGGGCGGCCCATGGCCGCGCTCAGGTGCTCGGCCACCATGCCCAGGACCACGTCGTCCGGCAGCCGTTCGTCGTCCATGCCCACCCCTTGGTCAAGATCCCGCGACACCAGCAAGGCTAGCGGTCTTGATCATCGGGCGGACCGGCGAGACTCCTTGCGCATCGCCACCTGCCGGCCCGACGCGCGCTTCCTCTTCCTGCCGCGCCACCCCGCCTCGATCGTCACGTCCTGGCACGAGGCCGGCCCCGGCAAACGCACCCCCCGGCCGAGGCCGCCTCCGACGCGCTGCGGTCGCCCGCCACTACGGCCGGTTCGACGCGGTCTGCGTACCGACGCGCACCAGCCTGCTCGCGTACCGGCGGCTGCTGCCGGACTCCCCGATCGCGCGGATCCCGAACGGCGTGCACACGGTGGACCAGGAACGTTCCCGGCAGGTCGAACCCGTCGTGATCGCGGCCGGGCGGTTGGTGCCCCAGAAGGGGTTCGACCTGCTCATCGAGGCGTGGGCGCAGGTGGTGCCCGAGCATCCGGAGTGGCGGCTGCGGATCTTCGGCAGCGGGCCGCGCCAGGGACGGCTCGCCGGGCTCGTCGAGCAGCACGGGCCGGGCGGGCACGTCGCCCTGCCGGTGCGTACGGACCGGTTGGAGAAGGAGCTGACCGACGGCGTGGACGGCGTGCTCGTGCCGCCCCGGGACGTGGACGCGCCGGCCGCCGCCCTGAAGCGGGTGATCCCGCCGCGTCCGGTGCACGACCGCAAAATCCACGAAAAGATTTACCTATCGGATTTCCCTGTCCTATCGGGGATTCCCGTGGCTTTGTCTCGGCACTATGTGCCTTTTGTCAAACCCACCCCAAATCGCGCGGCAATCTGGTTTCCATGCGTATCCGGAAAGCCGGCCTGACCACCACGGCAGGCGCCCTGGCCCTGGTCACAGGGCTGGCCGCGCCCGCGCAGGCACAAACCACCCGCGAAATCGACACCCCGTCCGTGTACGGCCAGGCCGCCATTCTGCTCGACGCCTCCTCCGGCGACGTCCTGTTCAGCAAGGCGGCCGGCGAGCGGCGGCCGATCGCCAGCCTCACCAAGACCATGACGGCCTATGTCGTGCTGAAGAGCGCCAAGCTCACGGACGTCGTCGAGATCAAGCGCGCCGACGTCGCGTACGCGGAGGACGGCGGCGGCACCACCGCCGACCTGCGCGCCGGCGACCGCCTCACCGTCGGCGAACTCCTGTACGGCCTGATGCTCCCCTCGGGCGCCGACGCCGCCCACGCGCTGGCCCGCACGTACGGCCCCGGCGTCGGCGGCTTCGTGGCCAAGATGAACGCGACCGCCCGCACCCTGGGCATGACCAACACCAGGTACGTCAACGCCGACGGCCTGCCCATGCGCGGCGGCGACGGCTACTCCACCGCCAGGGACCAGGCCGTGCTGGCGGCCGAGGCCCTGCGGGTGCCGCCGATCAAGCGGGCGGCGGGCACCCGGTGGCACAGCCTCGACGCCCGCGACGGGCACCGCTCCTACACCTGGCGCAACACGAACAGGCTGCTCGGCACGCCGGGCGCGATCGGCCTGAAGACCGGCTTCACGCGGGCGGCGGGCTTCTGCCTGGCGTTCGCGGGCGAGGCCAACGGCAAGCGGCTGGTCGGCGTGCTGCTCGACGAGTCGTCCTCCAGTCGCCGCTTCACCACGGCCGAGGCGCTGCTGTCGTGGGGCATGGCCCGCCAGGCGGCCTGACCCTTAAATCCAGTCATTGCAGTAATGACTGCAATGACGGTAATGTCGGAGCATGATCCCCCCAACCGACGCCGAGCTCGAGTTCGTCGATGACGTCGCCGTCTTCTTCGCGCGAGAAGGCATGCCGCTGATCGCCGGCCGGGTGATCGGCTGGCTGCTCATCAGCGACCCTCCGGAGCAGAGCGCCGCGCAACTCGCGGCCGTGCTGCGGGTCAGCCGCAGCTCCATCAGCAGCGCGACCCGGCTGCTGACGCCGAGCGGGCTCGTGGAGGGCGTGCGCAGGCGCGGCGAGAGACAGGAGTACTTCCGCATGGCACCCGACGGCTGGAGCCGCATGCTGGCAGGACGCTACGCGAAGACGACCGCGTTCCGGGAGATCACCGAGGCGGGGCTGCGGGTGCTCGCCGACAGCCCCGGCACGCGGCGGGAACGGCTGGCCAACGTGCACGAGCTGTACCGGTTCCTGGAAGCGGAGCTGCCCGCCCTGTGGGAACGCTGGGAGGCCAGGCGGGGCGGTGGCCCGGGATGATCGACGGCCTGCGCAGCACCTACCTGACCTGCCCGGAAGGGCGCGTCCACGTCTACGGCGCCGGCGAGCGCGGCCCGCGCGTCCTGCTCCTGAGCGGGGCCGGGGTGGACAACGCGCTGCTGAGCTGGCGGCACCTCATCCCCGTGCTGGCCAGAGAGCACCGCGTCCTCGCGCTCGACTGGCCGAAGCAGGGCAGGAGCCGCCCGTGGACCGGCCGGGCGACCCACGCGCGCATGACGCGGTGCGTCACCGACGTCCTCGACCACTTCGGCTGGCCGTCGGCCTCCCTGGTCGGGCTGTCCCAGGGCGGCGCGCTCGCCCTCGCCTACGCCATCGACCATCCCGGGCGGGTCGACCGGCTCGTGGCGCTCGCCCCCGCCGGGATCCTGTCGTTCCCGCCCGTCGTGCACCAGGCGCTCTGGCTCACCGCCAAGCTGCCGCTGCTGCACAGGACGCTGCCGGGGATGATGTTCAGGTCCCGGGAGGGGATCGCGCGGTTCGTCAGGCGGGCGCTGTTCGCCGGTCCCGTGGCGGATTTCGAGGACGTCGTGGACGAGATCGCCGCCGAGGTGCACGACGGCGGCGCGGGCTCCTCCGACTGGCAGAACGCCTCCATCGGCCCGTTTCGCATGCGCGTGGACCTGCGCCCGCGCCTGTCCGAGATCGCCTGCCCCGCCCTGCTCATCCAGGGCGACCGCGACCTCGGCGTGCCCCCCGCCCGGACGAGGGCCGCCGCCGGCCTCATCCCCGGCGCCCGGTTCGAGCTGCTCAAAGGCGTCGGCCACTGGTCCAGCCGCCAGGCGCCGCAACGGGTCAACCCGCTCATCGCCGCGTTCCTGGCCGGCGGCCCCATGGACGGCCGTGATCGGTTGGGCTAGTTTGCCCGACATGAGGCTTCGCATCGTGTTGAGCGCGCTGTCAGCGGCCGTCGTGCTCGCCGCCCCGCTCCCCGCGCACGCCGACACCCCCCAACCGGGCTGGGACCTCAAGGCGACCGGGGTGACCGCGCGCCTGCGGGGCCTGTCGCCCGTCAGCCGTGACGTGGTGTGGGCGTCGGGTTCGGGCGGCACCGTGCTGAGGACCGTGGACGGCGGGCGGAGCTGGCAGAACGTCTCCCCGCACGGCACGGCCGCGCTGCAGTTCCGCGACATCGAGGCGTTCGACGCGCGCCGGGCCGTGGCGCTGTCGATCGGCGCGGGCACCGACTCGCGGGTGTACCGGACGGAGGACGGGGGCCGCACGTGGGCCGAGACCTTCAGGAACGACGAGCCCCAGGCCTTCTACGACTGCCTGACCTTCTTCGACCGGCGGCACGGGCTGGCCATGTCCGACCCGGTGGACGGCAGATTCCGGATCCTCGCGACGGAGGACGGCGGGCGGAGCTGGCAGGTGCTGCCCTCCGGCGGCATGCCGCCGGCCCTGCCGAGCGAGGCCGGATTCGCGGCCGGCGGCCAGTGCCTGGTCTCGTCGGGCAGCCGGGACGCGTGGCTGGCCGGCGGCGGGGCGGAGCGGGCGCGGGTGTTCCACTCGGGCGATCGCGGGCGTACGTGGACGGTGGCCGACACCCCGATCCCGGCCGGTGACCCGGCGCGCGGCGTCTTCGCCCTGGCCTTCCGCGACCGCCACCGGGGCATCGCGGTGGGCGGCGACTACCGGCCGGACCAGCAGTCGCCCAGCGCGGGCGCGGTGAGCCGGGACGGCGGCGCCACGTGGCGACCGGCCTCGGCGCCTCCGCCCGCCTACCGGTCGGGGGTCGCCTGGCTGCCGCACCTGCCGCTCGCGGCCATCGCGGTCGGGCCCTCGGGCAGCGACGTGACGTATTCGGGCGGGCGGAGCTGGCACACCTTCGACACCGGCTCGTTCGACACGGTCTCGTGCACGCGCGACCTGTCGTGCTGGGCGGCGGGCGAGCAGGGACGGGTCGCCCGGCTCACGCTCGGGTAGCCCTCAGCGGACGCCCCGGGGACGGAACTGGACGCTGATGCGCGGGCCCGCCGGGCGGGAGGTCTTCGGGATCGCGTGCTCCCACGTGCGCTGGCAGCTCCCGCCCATCACGATCAGATCCCCGTGCCCCAGATCGCGCCGGATCGAGGCGCCGCCACCACGGGGGCGGAGCAGCAGCGGACGGGGGCTGCCGACCGAGACGATCGCGACCATGGTGTCTTCGGTGCCGCCCCGGCCGATGGTGTCGCCGTGCCAGGCCACGCTGTCGCGGCCGTCGCGGTAGAAGCAGAGCCCGGCCGTGCGGAACGGCTCGCCCAGCTCCTGCCGGTAGTGGGCGTCGAGCTGCCGCCTGGCGTCGTCGAGCACGGGATCGGGCAGGGGCTCGTGCTCGTCGTAGAACTTCAGCAGGCGGGGCACGTCGACGACCCGGTCGTACATGCGGCGGCGCTCCGCGTGCCACGGCACCGTCTCCGCCAGCCGTTCGAACAGGGTGTCGGCGCCGGTCAGCCAGCCCGGGCACAGGTCGATCCAGGCGCCGTGGCCGAGGTGCGTCCTGCGGACGGCGCCGCCGAGCGGCCCGGCCCCGGGCTCGTCGTCGAGGCCGAGCAGAGATGCTTGGAACGCGGCTGTCATGATGCCGAGTGTATGCCATAGTTCAAACACCCATTCGATTGGTGCGGGACGACCCGGACGTGCCAGGCTGTACACGTGGCGTCGCCCCCCGACCGCGCCAGAGGCGATGAGGCCACCCACCGCTTCGTCAAGCGAAGGAGCAGGCCATGCTCACCACCCACTACCTTCCGGGCTCCCCGTGCTGGCTCGACCTGGGCAGCCCCGACCTGGAGGCGTCGACCGCCTTCTACACCGGGCTGTTCGGCTGGCGGTCCGTCTCGCTGGGCCCCGATCACGGGGACTACCGCTTCTGCCAGGTCGGCGGCAGGACGGTCGCCGGGATCAGCCGGGAGACCGCGTTCAGGCCGGTTCCGGCGTGGCTGACCTACTTCCAGGCGCCCGACGCCGACGTGATCGCGAAGTCGATCGAGCAGGCGGGCGGCACGGTCCTGGCCGCGCCGGCCGACATCCAGGGGCAGGGGCGGATGGCGGTGTTCGCCGATCCGGCGGGGGCCCCGTTCGCGGTGTGGCAGCCGGGCGCGACCAAGGGGCTCGGCCTGGTGACCGAGCCGGGCTCGCTCGGCTGGGTCGAGCTCCACGTCCCCGACCCCGACGCCGTCCGCGACTTCTACCGGCCGGTGTTCGGCTGGCGGTTCGAGGACCTGAAGATGGGCGACACGTCCTATCCCGTGGTCTCCCCCGCCGGTGGCGGCGAGGCGTCGGCGATGGCTGGCATCGCGCGACTGGAGGGCGGGCAGGCCGCGCACTGGCTGCCGTACTTCGAGGTGCCCGACTGTGACGCCACGGCCGTCCGGGCACAGGAGCTCGGCGGCACGGTGGAGGCGCCGGCGATGACGGCGGAGGGGGCCGGGCGGATGGCGTTCCTCGCCGACCCGTTCGGCGCCCGGTTCGCGATCATCACCAGCTCCGCCTGAGGGCCTGCACGGCCTGCACGGCACGCAGCCCGTGCAGGCCGGGTCTTCCTCGGCCGCGGGGTTACTCATTCCCTCGGTCCTGCCCGGCCAACGTCGTGTAACGTCTTGATCGTGTTATCGCGTTACATGGCCGGGGCGGTCGCCGCCCGTACCGGAGACGAGATGTCCGGGCCCGCCCTGCTGGTCACCGGCCTGGCCGTCACGGGGTCGCCCGTACTGGCGTCGTGGCTGCTGGCGGGGCTGACGATCTCGGCGGCCGTCGGCGGCCCGCTGCTCGGGGTGCTGCTCGACCGATCCCGGCGGCCGGGGCGGGTGCTGGCCTGGTGCCTGTCGGGGTACGCGGGCGGGCTGCTGCTGGTCCTCGCCGGGCTGGGGCGGGTGCCGGACGCCGCGCTCATCGGGCTGGCCGTGGCGGTGGGGCTGCTGGGGCCCGCGCTCACGGGCGGCTGGACGGCGCAACTGCCTCTGGTGGCGGGTCCGGAGCGGCTGGGGCGGGCCACGGCGCTCGACTCGATGAGCTACAACGTGGCGGGGCTGGCGGGGCCCGCGGTGGCGGGCCTGCTCGCCGCCGTGAGCGGCGGGACGACGGCGCTGCTGTTCTGCACGGCGCTCCTGGCCGCCGCCCTCCCGGCCGCCTGGACCCTGCCCCCGTCACCGTCACCGTCACCGTCACCGTCACCGTCACCGTCACCGTCACCGAACGGAGGATCAAGCGGGGGCTGGGGCTGGGGCGGTGTTCGGGCGGAGTTGACGGCGGGGTTCGGTGTGATCACCGGGAACGGGCCGCTGCGGCGGGCGACCGCCGGGTCCATGGTGTCCTGTGCCGGGCTGGCCATGCTGGTCGTGTCCGCGCCCGTGCTCGGGGCCCGGCTCACCGGTGAGAGCGGATACGGCGCGATGCTGCTCGCCGTCACCGCCGCCTGCGGGCTGGCCGCCAACGGCGTGCTCGCCGCCCGCGGACGGGTGCGGCGGTGGGACGCGGTGCTCGCCTGGGGGACGGCGGTGCTGGGCGCGGGAATGGCGCTGGCGGCCGTGGCGGAGGCGTTCTGGCTCGCGGTGGTGGCCGCCGCCGTGGCGGGGGCGGGCCAGGGGCCCCAGCTCACCGCCCTGTTCTCGGTACGCCACCGGCACGCCCCCGCCCGCCTGCGCGGCCAGGTGTTCACCACGGGCGCCAGCTTGAAGATCACCTCGTTCGCCCTCGGGTCGGCACTGGCGGGCCCGCTGGCGGCGTACTCGACGGGTGTGTCCCTGCTGGCCGGCGCGGCGCTGCAGGCGCTGGCCCTGGTGATCCTCCTCCCCCGGAGGTCAGCCTCCGACGGCTGAGGAGGCGCGGGAGCGGTGGGCGGCGACGCGTTCGCGGGTGGCGCAGCGGGCGCTGCAGTAGCGGCGCGGGCTGCCGCCCCCGAGATCCAGGTACGGCCGCCCGCAGCTCCCCGACGCGCACAGCCCGCCGGGCACCCGCTGGTGGTCGGCCAGCAGCACGGCCAGCGCCAGCGCCGACGACGCCAGGAACCACTCCCCCCACGAGGCGTCGTCGCCGCTGTCGACGTGCAGGTGCCAGCTCGTCGTGCCCCCGTGGCTGGTCAGTCTGGGCGGCCGGGCCGCCCCCGCGAGCAGCCGGTTGAGCAGGGCCGCCGCTTCGTCGGCGCCGGCCGCGCCCAGCACCTCGCGCAGCCGACCCGCCGCCGACCGCATCGCCGCCACGTCCGCCTCGCCCAGAGCGAGGTCTCCGGCCTCGCCGTGCTCGCGCAGGACCCGCGACACCGACTCGATCGACGGCTGCTCGTGCAGCAGCGCCACGCACAGGTCGACGGCGCGTACGGCCATCGCCTTGGTCGAGTGAACCTCCACCCGGAAAGCGTATGCCCGTACCTCGCCCGCCGGCCCCAGCCGGCCTCCCATTCGCCGTCTCAGCCGCCGCAGGCCGCGAAGACGTAGGTGTCGGGCAGGAGCGTGTAGCGGTCTCTGACCCTGACCGCGCCCGTCGCCGAGTCGATCTGCGCGACCGTCATCCTCGACCCGCCCTCCGCGTAGCGCGACAGGTGGACGGTGACCTGGGTGTCGCCGGTCCAGTCGACCATGACGACGTCGCCGGCCGGCAGCTTGACCTTCTCGCGCCCGGCGATTCGGTCCCCCTCCGCGTCGTACGTGACCAGCTCCGCCTTCGACCCGGCCACCACGCTCGCCACGGTGCGCCCATCGGCCGCCAGCGCCTGCGGCGCGTTCATCGCGATCACCTTCGGCGGTGTGAACCGTCGCCGTTCGTCGCCGGTGAGGCCGTACACGACCAGTTCGGTGACGGATTCGCTCGCGTCGACGGTGGCGAGCAGCTCGTCGGCGTCGGCGCTGAAGCCCATCACCAGCGCCTCGGCCGGGGCGGTGCCGAGCAGGTCGCCGGTCCCCGTGTCGAAGATCCGCGTCTCGCCGTCCCCCGGGGACGCGGCCAGCCGGCTGCCGTCGTCGGAGAGCCGCAGCGTCACCTCCCACTGCCCCATCCGCGGCAGGGCGTCCTTGGCCAGCAACCGGACGCCGCCGCCGAGGGTGCGTACGGCCAGGCGGCCCTTCTTGGTGAAGTACGCCACCCGCTGCCCGTTCCCGCTGACCGCGATGGCGGCCGCGTAGTAGCGGCTGGACTTGCCGTTGGCCTGAAGCGCGACCCCTTGGGCGTCGGGCAGGGTGACCCGCTCGCCGCTGTGCAGGACGAGCCGCCAGTCCCCGCAGGGCCGGGTCCCGCCGCTCTTGACCTTACAGCCCTTGAGTGAGGCGTACCTGATGGCATCGTGCGGCCCCGCGTGGGCGGAGTCGTGGGACGGGGTGGACGACCCCGGCCCCGCGTGCGCGGGGGCGGACAGGGTCGCGGTGAGGATGACGGCCACGGCTGCGATGATCTTCATGTTCACTCCCCCGCCACGAACGCGTGGCGCCCGGCGCTGATGGTGTGCTCGCCGGTCTGCCCGGCGTCGCCGGTGACGGGAGCGGCGGTGGGCACCCGTGCCACCGCCGCCTCCTCGTCCTGTCCGGTCTCGATCGTGGCGGTGGGCCGTCCCCCGGCCTCTGCCGTGACGCGGGCGGCGCGGGCCGCCGGTGGTGCGTTCTGGTCGTGCGCGGCGGCGGGGGGAATCCCCGCAACGCCGATGGCCGCGGTCGTGAGGAGCTCCGCGGCCGTTGAGGAATGCCTCATGGCTGTGATCCCTTCGCTCACCCCGTTAGACACGCGCTTGGGGCGGCGGGTTGGTCACATGTCGGCCACGGCTGTGAGCAGGGCGGCGAGGCGGTTCATGGAGTCACGGCCGCCCCTCGGGCCGTCGGCGCGCACGATGGCGTCGCGGGACTCCACCGACGGGTGCACGGACTGCGCCACGTATCTCGTCCGGCCGTCCGCCGCCTCCAGCGTGACCGTCTCGAGTGCCACGTCCTCGGGCAGTCCCTCGAACTCCCACGTGCGCACGAACCGCAGGGGCGCCACGACGGCGTGGTAGACGCCGCTGAAGGCGTATTCCCTGCCGCGCGCGTCGGCGTTGACGTAACGCCACCGGCCGCCCGGCCCGACCTCCATGCGATCGACCCTCGTGGTGAGGAAGTCCGGCCCCCACCAGCGCGGGATCAGCTCGGGGTCGGTGATCACGCGGAACACCACGTCCGGCGGCGCGTCGAAGACCCTGATCATGATCAGGTCCTGGCGGCCGGGCTCGATGACGAACTCGGTGTCAGTCATGCCCGTGTCCTTCCTGTCCGCGCCGGATCCGTCTGATCTCCGCGTCGAGGCGGTCGAACCGGTCGCTCCAGCGCTCGCGATAACGGTCGACCCACTCCGACACCGTCTCCAGCGGGGCCGTCTCCAGGCGGCAGGGCCGCCACTGGGCGTCGCGGCCCCTGCTGATCAGGCCCGCCCGCTCCAGCACCTTCAGGTGCTTGGAGACCGCCTGGAGGCTCATGTCGAACGGCTCGGCCAGCTCGTTGACCGTGGCCTCGCCGTCGGCCAGCCGGGCGAGGATGGCCCGGCGGGTGGGATCGGCCAGCGCGGCGAAGGTGAGGCTGAGCGGGTCGTCGGGCATGCTGGCCGGTCTTTCTGTCGGGTTTCGATCACCCTAACGGCACCCTAGTGATCGACGATCGCGCCGCAGGAGATGTTGACGGTCGCGGAGGTCATGGTGCGGGCCCGGTCGGAGGCCACGAACGCGGCGACGTCGCCCACGTCGGCGAGGGTCGCCGTCCGTCCGAGCAGGGTCGCCGCCGCGAGCGAGGCGGCGAGTTCGTCCTTGGCGGCGAAGTCGGCGGGCAGACTCTCCGGTACGCCGCCGGTCACCAGGGTGACGACGCGGATGCCGTACGGGCCGGCCTCGCAGGCCCACTGCCGGCGCATGCTCTCCATGGCGTCGAGCGCGACCTTGAGCCCGCCCAGCCCGGCCATGGTCTGCGGCCCGCCGCCGCCGAACTGGAGGATCACCCCGGACCGGCGTGGGATCATGTGCCGGACGGCGGCCCTCGTGGTGAGGAACTGCGTGCGCGTGGCCACCGAGACCGGCCGCAGGAACTCCTCGGCGGAGAGCTCGGTGAGCGGCCGCTGCACGTCCTGGACGCCGATGACGTTGAACGAGATGTCGATGCCGCCCGCCCGGCCGGCCACCGAGGCGGTGAAGGCGTCCACCTGGCCCTCGTCCAGGGCGTCGACCTGGGCGGTCTCGGCGGTGCCCCCGGCGGCGCGGATGGCGGCGGCCGTCCTGTCGAGCGGGGCCGGGGTGCGGCCGGCGAGGAAGACGCGGGCGCCCTCACGGGCGAAGGCCTGGGCGGCGGCGCCGCCGATGAAGCCGCCCGCGCCGTACACGATGGCGATCTTGTTCTCGAGGAGCATTGTATTCAACCTTTCGGTTTATCAACCTATGAGTTGAATACAGGGCCGGGCGAGACCCCGTCAAGGGCGAAGGCTTGATCTACAGGGGGCGGCGGCCCGCGAACCCCAGCTCCGTACGGTGATACCAGGCGAGCTCGCGCTCCCCCTCGATCCAGCAGAGCCGGACCGACACCCCGCCGAGCAGCGCGGGGAAGTCGACGAGCACCGGCGCGATGCCCTTGACCTCGATCCCCTGCTCGCTCCACCTGCTCAGGATCTCCTCGATGCGGGCCTGCAGGCCCTTGAGCTCCGCGAGGCCGCCCAGCTCGGACCGGCCGCCGGAGCGGCGTTCGAAGTCGATCTCGGTCAGGTCGGCGCGGGCGGCGATCACCTCGCGGGCGTCCTCGATCACGGCGGGGAGCAGCTCACGGGCCTCGTCCAGGGTGAAGATCCGGTCCATGACCGCAACGTTAGCGGTTCGGCTCGTAGGCGTGGATGAGCAGCCGCTCGGCATGGTCGAGGTAGTCGTCGAGATAGTCCGCGGCCTTCTCCGGCCGCCCCGACTCGATCAGGCCCAGCAGCGTGCGGTTGCGGTCGACGAACGGCTCGTGGAAGGCGCGCGGGTTCTCCATGACGTGGAAGACGAGCCGCAGCTCGGCCAGGAGCTGGCGCATGGCCTCGTCGATCCTGGGGCTGTCGTTCAGGGAGACGAGGGCCTGGTGGAAGCGGATGTTGGCGGTGCCGACGCCCTGCCAGTCGTCCTGCTCGGCGGCCCGCTCGGCGTCGAGCACGGCCTCCTTGATCACGGCGAGCGCCTCCTCGGCCGGCGCGCGCCGCACGGCCGCCCCTTCGAGCACCCGGCGCACGCGGTAGAGGTCGGCCACGTCCGCGGCGGACGGAAGCCGGACGAACACGCCCCTGTTGAGCCGGTGGTCCAGCAGCCGCTCGTGACCGAGCAGCCGGAACGCCTCGCGCAGTGTGTTGCGGGAGACGCCGAGCGCGTCCGAGATGGCCTCCTCGGACAGGCGCTGGCCCGGCTGGAAGAAGCCTTCGCTGATGCGGTCGCGCAGAATGTCGGCCACCCGTTCCGCCGTGCTGCTGCGCCCCAGCCTGGGCCGGTCCTGGGAGAGATCAGCGACCACGTTATCCACAATTGACAGGGAATCATGGAGCAAACCTCTTGTCGAATTGTTCAACGATCCTTACGTTGATATCTATCCCCCCTCGATTCAAGGAGCGATCGGATGTCAGGCTCCAGGCAACAGACCCGGCGGGTGATCCTCGCCAGCCTGATCGGCACGTCGCTGGAGTGGTACGACTTCTTCCTCTACACCACCGCGGCGACCCTGGTCTTCCCCCAGCTTTTCTTCCCCTCTCTCGATCCGTTCAACGCGACACTGGCGTCACTGACCACCAACGCCGTGGCGTTCGTGGCCCGGCCACTCGGCGGCATCGTGTTCGGCCATTTCGGCGACCGCGTGGGCCGTAAGACCGTCCTGGTGGTGACGCTCCTGGTCATGGGCGTCTCGACGTTCCTCATCGGCGTGCTGCCCGGCTACGCAAGCGTGGGCGTGGTGGCTCCGATCCTGCTGGCGCTGCTGCGCTTCGTGCAGGGCCTCGGGCTCGGCGGCGAGTGGGGCGGCGCGGTGATCATGTCGCTGGAGCACGGCGACGGCCGGCGGCGCGGCTTCAACGCGAGCTGGCCACAGGTCGGCGTGCCCGCGGGCTACGTGCTGGCCACCGGGCTGCTGACGATCCTGTCGTTCACGCTGTCGGACGCGGCGTTCCTGTCGTGGGGCTGGCGGATCCCGTTCCTGCTGTCGGGCGCGCTGGTGTTCGTGGGCCTGTGGGTGCGCCTGAAGATCACCGAGTCGCCGCTGTTCACCGAGGTCGAACAGCGGGGTGTCAAGGCGAAGATGCCGCTGGTCGAGGTGCTGCGCACGCATCCGCGCGCCCTGCTGTCGGCCTTCACCGCGCGGATCGGGGTGGACGTGGCGTTCTACACCTTCACCGCGTACATCATCGTCTACCTCACCTCCGTGCTGGACCTGCCGCGCTCGTACGCGCTGAACGCGGTGCTCATCGGCTCGGCGCTGCAGCTCGCGCTGATCCCGCTGGCCGGCTCGCTCTCCGACCGGTACGGCCGCCGCCCCGTCTACCTGGCGGGCGTGATCGGCGCGGCGGTCTGGGTGTTCGCCTTCTTCCCGCTGCTCGACACCAGGTCCTTCCCGCTGATCGCGCTGGCCGCGATCGTGGCCCTGGTCACCCACGCCGCGATGTACGGCCCGCAGGCGGCCTTCATCGCCGAGTTGTTCAGCACCCGGCTGCGCTACAGCGGCGCGTCGATGGGCTATCAGGTCGCCGGCATCGTCGGCGGCGCCGTGGCCCCGATCATCGCGCTCCAGCTCTACCAGGCGTACCAGAGCACGGTCGCGGTGTCGATCTACGTGGTCGCCGCCCTGGCCGTCACGGCCCTGGGCCTGGCCATCGCACCGGAGACCCGCGACCTCGACCTCGCGGAGACGATCGAGGCCGCTCCCGAGCCCGCCCCCAGGGCGCCGCTCCCCGGACAGGTGGGACCGTTCGCCTGACCGTCCTTTCCTAAAAACGCCGCGAAAGCCGCGGGCGGCGGCTGCCAACGCCGCCCGCGCGGAAGGGTCCGGATGAGAATCGCCCTGGCCGTCATCGCCGCACTGATCACGATCCCCCTGCTCTTCGGGGCCGTGGGCGGCCTGGAGAGCACCAGCGGGGGCGAGGTCGCCGTCATCCGCGACGGCGGGCCGCTCGACGACAACCGCGTACGCCAGGTCATCGACCCCGGCTCGGGCCTGACCTGGACCGGGCTGTGGTCCTCCAGCCACCTCTACCCGGCGCAGCAGCGCTTCTACACGATCACGGCCGACGCCAAGCGGGCCACCACGCTGGGCGTGGACGTGGTGACGGTGCCGAGCAGCGACGGCGTCAACCTCGGCATCGAAGGCACCCTCTACTTCACGCTCAACCTGGACCACGAGGCGCTCAAGAGGTTCGACGACAAGTACGGCACCCGGACGTTCCGCTCGCAGGACGACCGCGCGCTCTACCCGTGGGACGGCGACGAGGGCTGGTCGGCCTTCTTCGGCCAGGCCGTGCGCCCGGTCATCGACAACGCGCTGCGCGGCCAGATCGGGGCGATGCGCTGCGCTGAGCTCGTACCCTCCTGCTCGCTGCTGGAGAGCGCCGCGCTCAAGCCGCAGAACGGCAACGCCACCATCACCAAGGTCCAGGACGCCGTCAACGCCTCGCTGGCCCGCGACCTGCCGGCCACGCTGGGCGGCGAGTTCCTCACCGGGCTGCGGTTCACGCTGGTCAAGGTGACGCTGCCGGCCGAGGTGCAGAAGGCCGTGGACCGCTCGCTGGCCGCCGCGGCGTCCGTCTCCGAGGCCCAGGCGCGGGTCGCCCAGGCCAAGGCGGAGTCGGCGGCGAACCAGGCCCGCCAGGACGGCTACGACAAGTGCCCGGCCTGCGCGGAGATCGAGAAGCTCAAGTCGTTGCCGCAGGGCATCACGGTGTACGCGCCGGGCAACCCGCAGTCGGTCGTCGTGCCGGCCCGTTAGACCGTCATCGTGGTCGTCTCCTTCCCCTCGCGGCGCCACGGCCCCTTGAAGGCCACCATGGAGAGCAGGAACAGGACCTGGCCGGCGAGCGCCACGGTCAGCCACGACTGCCAGCCGCCGGCCTCCACCACCATGGGCGAGACCACCAGCAGGACCACGATCATGACGCGGACGACCATGCCCCACAGGCCCAGCGCCGAGCCCTGCAGGCGGGGGTCGACGTCCTCGGCGTTCTCGGAGAAGTTGGCCATCCAGGGCACGTACGCGACGCCCATGAACAGATAGAGCAGCGAGTAGACGAGCGTGACGTGCGCCGCGGGGACGCCGGGGCCGATCAGCGCGATGAAGTACGCCAGCGCCGCCACGGTCAGCACCGTACCCACGGCGGTGAACGGCTTGCGGAGCTGGATCCGGTCGGAGACCCGGCCGACCACGACGACGGCCACGGCGTTGAGCACGATGCCCAGCGCCACCACCCGGTTCGCGCCCGCAGCGTCCATGCCGAACCCGCCCGTCAGCAGGGTCTGGCCGAAGATCGCGAACGTCCAGTAGAGCACCTGCCAGCAGGTGTTGCCCCACACGTGCACCCACAGGTGCCGATGCCGGAACAGCGTGCGCAGCCGCCCGTGACGCGCGTGTTCCGCGGCTCGCACCTCCTCCTCGGCCATCAGCACCTCGGCCCGCAGCGCCGCCGACGGCTCGGCGATCTTCCAGATGATGAACGCGCACATCGTCAGCGACACGATCCCCATGATGATCGCCTGCGACTGCCACGCGTTGCCGAACAGCGGCAGCGTGAACCCCGCGATGAACGAGGCCAGGAACGACGCCCCGACCGGCCCCCACGTCCAGAACGCGAACGCCTGGGCCCGTCCCATGCGGGGGGAGAAGTCGCGTACGAGGGAGGCGGTGATGGTGATCCCCGCGCCCTCGATGAACAGCATCAGGCACCGCACCCAGAACAGCTCGGCGACGGTGTCCACGGTGGCGAGCAGGAAGTTGCAGGCGGCGGTGATCGTCAGGGTCGGCACCAGGATCGTGACCCGGCCCCACCGGTCGGACAGGATGCCGCCGAACCCCGCCGAGAGCCCGCCGACCAGCACCGACAGGGCGGCGATCTGCCCGTAAACGGTGAGGGACATGCCGAGGTCCGACATGAGAAGGGGCAGGATCGTGGCGATCGTGGTCTCGAAATTGGCCACCAGGCTGGCGAGCACGGCCACGGCCAGCAGGAAGATCCGCCGGCGGCCGACGGGGTAAACGCTCAGTTCGCGGACATAGAACGGCTTCATTACCATCCTCCGGGGACGGTCCTGCGGCTGTCGCTCTAGAACGCGTTTCTAGTTGCTTCAGAGTTCCCGTTTTGTACGGACAAGTCAACGTAGAGGTGGATCACGATGTAATCTCGATCACAGCCTCGCGGTTGTGACGGAATCGCCATCGATTCGCAGAACAACCATCCCCGGATAGGCATAAACTGCGCGCCTGTGAGCCTGCCTGTACGTGAACGTTCCCCCCGGCCGGGCGGCGGCCGACACCGCCTTCCCGTGCCCACGTCCTTGCCGCCCGACGCCCCCGTGCTCGTGCTCGCCGCCCCCGGCGACACCGCGGGCGTGGCCGAGGAGATCGCCGCCGTGGTCCGCGTCGACAACCCGCAGATCGAGGTGCGGCTGACGAGTGTCGCCAACCTGGCCGACACCCTGCCCGCGGGCCGGGACGCCATCGTCGTCCCCCTGCTCACCTGGGAAGACCCGGTCGTCATGGCCGAGATCGGCAAGGCCGTCGCGGCGGGCGGCACGGGAGCTGTCGTCACCGAGGCGCTCGGGCCGCACCCCCTGCTGGCCGAGGCGCTGCACATCAGGCTGGCCGAGCGCGGCCTGGCCCGGGCCGACCGCGTCCGCCTGCTGAACGTCGGCAGCCCCGTCGACGCCGTCATCCTCGCCACCGTGGGCGGCGAGCGGGCGGTGCACGCCGTACAGGCGACCGCGGTGCTGCTGGCCTCCAGGCTCACGCTGCCGGTCGTGGCCGCCTCGCTGGACAGCGACCCGAGGGTCGGCTTCGCGGCGCAGCGGCTGCGCGCGGCGGGCGCCGAGCGACTGGCCATCGCACCCTGTCTGATCGGCCACGAAGCCCCGGCCGGCATCGTCGAGGAGGCCGCCGCGGCGATCAAGGCCGGGCACGCGGCCCCGCTCGGCGCGCACAGCGCGGTCGCCGAACTTGTCGCGCGAGCTTACGGGAGTCAACTCGCCACTTGACAAGGGCTTGTAAAGATCACGGGACTCGCGTTACCTTCTGCGCATGCGGCGCGTGCTCTGCAACGGTGAGCGACTCGGCCTTCGTGACATCACGGAGGCCGACGTGGTCGCCCTCCACACCATCTACGGCGATCCCGTCGCGACCCAGCACATGCCGTTCGCGCCGCGCAGCCTGCGCGAGGTCGCCCTGCTCGTCGACCAGGCCATGGAGGCGGCGGCCGAGGAGCCGCGCCTGCTGTACGTGCTGGCCGTGATCGACGCCCAGCGCCGCAACGTGATCGGCGTGGCCCGCCTGCGCGTCGAGACCGAGCATCCGCACAGCGCGGAGATCGGGTTCGGGCTCCATCCCGACCAGTGGGGACGCGGGATCGGCACGGATCTCGTACGACTGCTGCTGTCGTTCGGGTTCAAGCAGCTCGGGCTGCACCGCGTCTGGGGCGCCCGCTCCCCCGCCAACCTGCCCGCCCAGCTCGCCATGCTGACGGCCGGCATGGTCGAGGAGGGGCGGTTCCGGCACCACGTGGACACGCCGCACGGCTGGCGCGACTCGATCATCCACTCGGCCCTCGAGGACGAATGGACCGAGCG
Organism: Nonomuraea sp. NPDC050643; assembly: GCF_040654715.1. NCBI lineage: Bacteria > Bacillati > Actinomycetota > Actinomycetes > Streptosporangiales > Streptosporangiaceae > Nonomuraea > Nonomuraea sp. NPDC050643. The sequence continues at coordinate 58,957 of NZ_JBFAIM010000032.1, forward strand.
CTAGGCGTGCGTGAGCGCGTCAGCCGTCCGTCAGGCGGGCGTCGCGTAAGGGCGGCGACGCTCCGCGCCTCGGGCTCCGGGCTTCTTGCTTCGGGCTTCTTGTTTCGGGCTAGACCCGCCAGCCCTTGATGACCTCGGCGGCGACCTCTTCGAGGGTGCCGTGCGTGCCGTCCACGGTGTAGTCCGCGAGCCGCGCCCGATCGAGGACGATCGCCAATTCCCCTGCCCTTTTGAGGTGCCAGTCAAGCCCACGATCGTGTGCGTGGCGCCGTTCCAGCCTCCGGTACACCTCGGGGAGCGCGACGTGGACGCGGCAGACGGCGAGCGGGACGCCGAGGACCTCCTCGTGCCGGCGGCGCTCGGCGCGGCTCTCGATGACGCCCGCGAGCACCAGCCGCTCGGCGCCCGCCACCAGGAGGTTCGCGGCCACGGCGCGCAGGTTGCGCAGGGTCAGGGCGCCGTTGAACGGGTCTTCCCGCGGGGCGGGCCAGGAGCGGCGCAGCCAGTCGAGGTCGATGACGGCGCCGGGCACGCCCGCGTCGGCGAGCAGGTCGCCCACGGCGTCGGCGACGGACGTCTTACCCGCGCCCACGGTGCCGGTGATCAGGAGGGCCGCTGCCATTTCCGCGATCTTACCGGGGACGCGGGCGAGGGATGGGGGCGGGACCGCGACGAGGCGGCGTGGCTGCGGCGGCGATTGTCGGTGGCAGATTCTACGATGAGGCTCCTCACGGAGGGATAGTCACATGCTCGACTCGCTGATCGTGCCGTTGTTCGTCACCACGGACCTGCCACCGGAGGCGGAGCTGGCCGAGTTCGGGGAGTTGCTCGCCGAGACCGCGCGCCTGCTCGGCCACGAGGGTGCCGGCTACGAGGCGTTCCTGGCGGGCAAGGTGTTCTGGCTCGACCGTCCCGTGCTGCCCGAGCAGCGGCCCGCCGCCCGGGGCGAGCTGCGCTTCGCCGGGATGCTGGGCTACCTCGCCGCCTCCGGGTCCGGCCACACCACGCGTGAGGTGGTGGGCGACGTGCGCCAGGCGATCCTGGCCGCCGTCGCCGGGCGTTACGGCGACGTGGGGGTGGCGCCGGCCGTGTTCGCGATCCGTGACCAGGACGTACGCGAGCGCACCCCCGAGTCGGCCCTCTACGTGGACACACCGGGCGCGGCGGCCGAGCTGGTGAGCGCGACCAAGTCCTACCTCTAGACCCGCCTGTCCGCGCCGGGCGTTCCTGGCTCCCGGGTGGCCGGGTGGGGTCGCCGCATGCCATCGTGATCTCTCAGACGACTTTGGAGGTCCTGGCATGGCGGAGTTGGGCGCGATCTTCTTCGGGCTGGTGATCGGCTGGATCACGTACGGCACGCTGCGCCGCAGGCAGGCCGCCACGGGGACGGGGCTGAGCGAACTGGCGGCGGTGGTGGCCGCGGTGGGCGGCGGGCTGGTGGCGGCGCTGGTGGGCGTCCCGGCGGTGTTCGGGGGTTACGCGGTGGGGCTCGCCGTCGGGTTCTTCGGTTATCTGGTGCTGGTCGCGGTCATGCCGGACTCGAAGTGGACGGGTGACTAGGACGGGCGACTAGGACGGGCGACTAGCTGCCGCCGGGCAGGCCGATCAGCACGTACGCGGCCCACAGGTCGGGCTCGGCGGGGCCGTAGAGCTCGCGCAGGCCGAGCACGGCGGCGCGCAGGGCGTCGGCCTGGCCCATGCCGTCGCGCAGCCGGGTGTGGAGGTCGCGCATCAGGGCTCGGGTGATCTCGGCCGAGACCGGCCAGAGCGTGAGCAGCGCCGATCTGGCTCCGGCATGCAGCAACGCGTACCCCAGCCCGGCCATGCCACCCTCCCCCAGCCCGGCCATTACACCTCCGCCCACGCCGGCCGCTCCACCTTCGTGCACGCCGGTTGCCCCGCCCGCACGTTGACCGGCCGCTCCGCCCTCGTGCCGACTGGGTGTTCCGCCTTGGCCGACCAGCCCGGACTCCCGTTGTCCGGCGGTTCTGGTGTCGCTCTGGTCGCGCTCGTGGCCGCTCAGGATGACGAGGCGGGCGTCGATGTTCACGGCCATGAGGTCGGCGGCGGTCAGGAGGCCGTCGGCGAGCCGGATGCCGGAGTCGAGCGGGTTCGCGTCGTCGTATCGGCCGTGGCAGGCCAGGTGCACGATGTCCCAGGAGCCGGGCAGGAGGGCCGAGGTCGCGTCCTGGCCGGTGGCGGGGTGCGTACCGAGGGTGGTGGCGGCCTCTTCCGCCTCCGCTTCGACGATGGCGCGCTCGGCCGGATCGGGGGTGAAGCCGATCGCCAGGGAGCCGCCGCCCCGGGCCGGGGCGCGGTGGGTGAGGCGGCTCAGGACCGCGGCGGAGGGGGCGTAGGTCACGGGGAAGCGTTCGATCAGCGGACGGCCACCGGGGGCCAGGGCGTGCAGGGGGACGCGGTGGAGGGCGCCGTGGGGGAAGAGGTGGAGGTGGGTGAGATCGTCGCCGAGGGCTGCCGTGGCGTCCGAGAGCAGGCGGTCGGCCAGGGTACGCCAGAGGTCGGCGCGGCGGCGGCGGGCCTCGACGTCCACGAGGTCGGGGCGGCGGCCGTCGATGGTGTGGAGGAAGTCGGCCAGCAGGGCGTCGTCGACCGTGGTCGGGAAGGCGCGGGGCTCGGGCCAGCCGGTGCGGTGGGCGAGCACGATCATGGTGCCACTCCGAGGAACGGCATCCTCACCCGTCCAGGTCCCCTCGCCAACCGCCCACGTCTCCCCACCCGCTGTACAAGCCTCCTCACCCACCCGGATCCTCTCACCGGCCGTGTGGGCCGCTTCGCCTGTCGGGGTCCTCGCGCCGGCCGTCGAGGGTTCGGCGCAGATGTGGAAGCTGAGCAGGCCGATGGTCTCGCCGGGGGTGTTGACCAGGGCGTCGAGCCGGGTCTGGTCGGGTGGGGTGGCTCTGCGGAGGGCGACGTGGTCGGGGGCCAGGGGCTCCATGCGGTCCCGCAGCGTCTCCAGGTCGGCTCGGGCGGTGCGGGCCTGGTGGATGAGCAGGGCCGCCCGCTCGGGGTCACGGGTGTTGCGGGCGGCCGTCATCAGCGTCCGGATCGCGTCGGCCGCGCGCCGCTCGGCCTCCGCCAGGTCGCCGGGCACACCGTGCGGCGCGGACCACCGCCCATGACCGGTCGTCTCCGGATCGGGGACGCTCCGCAGCCTCGGCCTGAAAGGAACCGTGCCAGGCCCGGAGGGGCGGGGTGGTGGGGTGAGGTGGGTGGACAGGGCGATCGCGTGGGCGGTTTCGGCGAGGGTCCAGGCGGTCAGGCCGTGGCCCAGGTGCGCGGCCAGGCGGATCGCGCGGGCTCTGGCGGGCTCGTGGCCGAGGGCGCAGGCGCGTTCGGCGTCGGCCAGGGCGTCTGGCAGGTCGCCGAGCTCTTCGGCGGCGATCGAGCGGTGGTGGCAGGCCGTCGCCAGTTCCAGGTCGTGGCCGAGCTCGGTGAGCAGGTCGATGGCCGTGGACAGCCGGTTGCGGGCGCGGGCGTACGAGGCCGTGGTGAGGTCCAGGGCGCCGAGGTGGCTCAGGGCGATGGCCTCCCCTGCCCGGTAACCGATCTCCCGGGCCGTCGCCAGCGCCTCCCCCAGCCGCTCCGCCACCCGCTCCGATGGCGTCGCCTCGTCCGGCATCCGCCTGGGGTGCCGGGGGTCGGTCGGCGTCCGGTCCGGGTCCTTCGGGGCGAGGCCCGTCCTCAGGGGTGGGGTTTCGAGGCGGGCGAGGGCGATCTGGGTCAGGACCGCGCCGCGCCGGTCGGGCTGCGTGCGGGCGAGGTCCGCGGCATGCTTGGCGTGGCGGAGGGCCTCGGGGTGGGCGCCGTTCAGCTCGTGGGCGAGGCTCAGCCCGGCGTAGACCTCGGCCAGGCCGGCGGTGTCGGCGAGCTCCTCCTTGAGGGAGACGGCTTGGCGGTAGCGGGTCGTGGCCTGATCGAGTTCGCCGAGTTCGAGGTGGAGGGCGGCGCGGCCGGTCAGGAGGGGAGCGCGCAGGGCACGCCAGACGGGGGCTTCGATGAGGGACAGCCCCTCCTCGTACGCGTGCCCGGCCTCCCTCCAGCGGGCCTGGTCGGTGAGGGCGGCGGCGAGGTGGGCGAGTGAGCCGGCGAGCAGGGCGGGGAGGGCGGCCCCGGCGTCGCGGGCCAGCTCGACGGCCTTCGACAGGTGCTCGACCGCCTCCTCCGGCCGGCCCAGGGCCCTGGCCGCGTTGCCGAGGTTGCGCAGGTGCTCGACCGCCCGCTCGTCCCGCAGGCCGTAGCCGTGGGCCGCGTGGGCGTGGGCGGCGGCCGGGTCGCCCAGGGCCAGGCAGTAGGCCGAGAGTTTGGCCAGCAGGTAGGAGCGGTCGGCGGGGTCGTGGGCGGGGACCGCCGTCAGCCTCGGGGCGGGGAGCGTCTCCGGCCCCGGGGGGCGGCGGGTGGGGAACGGGGAGGGGAGGGAGGCGGGGTCCGGGGCGTGGCCGTTGGGGGCTGAGGGGTCGGCGAGGGCGTGTTCGGCCAGGGTGCGGGCCTGGGCCAGGTCGCCCGCCGCCTCGGCCTCCTCCAGGCGCAGCCGGATCCGCAGGCGTTCGGCCGCCTCCGGGCGCCGGCCGCCCGCCCGCAGGGACGTCAGGGCCTGGGCGAGCGTGGCCCGGCCGCCCGTCAGGTCGCCCGCCGTGAGCTGGATGGCGGCCAGGCGGGACAGCGTCTCCGCGTCCAGGCCGCCCCCCATCGCGGCCACGACCTCGAACGGCGCCCCCGCCGGACGCAGCTCCGGGGCGGCCTCGAGACCCGCCAGCCCCTCCTCCAACGCCGCCCTGGCCCGGCGGAACTCGCCCCGCTCCTCCAGCGCGAAGCCGAGCTTGATCGAGCCGAGGGCCGCCAACCGGTCCTGCCCGCTGTCGCGGAAGCCCGCCATCGACCGCTCCAGCGCCTCCACCCGCCCCTCCAGATCCCCGGTACGGCGGGCCAGCGCGGCCATCCGATCGCGGACGACGGCCTCCTTGAGCGCGTCCCCCGCCGTCAGCCCCAGCGCCGACGACAGTCGTTCCCCGGCCTTCTGGAGCTCGCCCAGCTCCACGTCCAGCGCGGCCCGCCCGAGGGTGGCGGTCAGCAGGGCCTCCAGGTCGCCGTCCACGGCGGCCAGCTCCAGGGCCCGGTCCAGGTCGGGCAGGGCGTCCTCGGCCCGGTCCAGGGCCGCCAGGCAGGACGCGCGCATGGTCAGCGCCACCGCCTCCTTCGCGGCCGCCCGCAGCCGGCCGAACGTCTCCGCGGCCGCCCCGAACTCCTCCAGCGCCCGCCTGGGCTCCCCCTCCGCGTACGCCAGCACGCCCAGGTTGTAGCGCACGGACCCGGCGCCGTCGTAGTGGGCGATGGACTCGTACTCGCGGCCGGCCAGTTCGAAGGCCAGCCGGGCGCCGGCGGCGTCGCCGTGGCCGCGGCGGCGCTGCGCGACGCGGTACCACTCGTCGGCCGGCTCGCGCCGCCGCCCCCGTCGCCGCACGATCTCCACCAGCCGGTTCTCGCACGCCGCCGCCTGGGCGCGATGGCCGCGCCCGGCCAGCAGGACGGCCTGCGCGTCGAGTGTCCCGCAGGCGGCCTCCCACGCCCCGGCCGCCTCCAGCTCGATGGCGCAGGCGGCGATGCGTTCCCCGGCCGCGGTGAGGTCGTCCTGGTCCACGGCCGCCCTGGCGGCATGGACGAGGGCCATGGCGGCCGCCTCCGTCTCCCCGAGCTCCAGGTACAGCTCGCGGGCCCGGGCCGCGCAGGCCACCGCCCCGGCGGGCTCGCCGGCGGCGAGGTAGGCCCGCGCCGCGTTCTCCTGGTGCGCGGCCTCCTCGGCGGCCAGCCCCGCCCCTTCGCACAGCGCGATCGCCCGCAGATGGTGCTCGACGGCACGGACCGGCTCGCCGGCCCGGAAGTGCACGGCGCCCATGCTGCCGAGCTGGAGCGCCTCCGCGCCCGGGTCGCCCGCCTCACGATGGACGGCGGCCGAGCGGCCGTACGCCTCCAGCGCCCGCTCCGGCTCGCCCAGCTCCTCGAGGCCGGACCCCTGCCGCGACAGCGCGTACGCCGCCCGCTCGCGCAGCCCCGCCGCGCCGAACGCCGCGGCGGCCCGCTCCAGGACCACTCCGGCGACGCGCAGGCGTCCCAGCCCGGCCAGGTGCGTCGCCGTCCCCAGCAGGAACTCTCCGCGCCCGGCGGAGGTCTCGGCCTGCCGTTCGGCCAGGCGCAGCAGTTTGAGCGCCACGTCCTCGTCCGAGGTCAGCAGCGCCAGCTCGGTCGCCGCCTGGGCGAGTTGCTCGTCCACCGGCGGCGGGTCGTCGAGGACGGCGTCGAGCACGGTCCCGAACCGGGCCGGCAGGGCGGCGTCCCCGTCTCTGGCCAGGGCCAGCACCTCGCCCAGGTCGCGGGGGTCGCCCTGAGCCGAGAAGCGCGCCAGCAGCGCCGTGCAGAGCGTGCGCTGGGCGGGGAGCTGGTCGCGCGAGGTCTTCACGGCCAGCTCGACGCCGTGGCGCGCCGACCGTACGGCCTCGTCCAGGTCCTCGGCCCGGCTCGGGCCGTCCTCCTGCGCGGCGCGCCACCGCAGCACCTCGGAGACCAGCCCGTACGCCTCCGCGCGCACCGACAGCCGCTCACCGGCGACCAGGGCCTCGCGCAGCGCGGCGACGGCCTCGTCGGCGCTCCGCGCGGTGAGGTCCAGCTTGAGCGACCGGGCGAGCAGCAGCAGGGACGTGGCCCGCTCCGGGTCCCGTTCGTCGTGCGCGGCCAGGGCGGCGCGGGCGGCGGCGATCGGCTCGGCGGGGTCGCCGCCGGTCACCACGGCCCGCCGCAGCAGCGCGCCGGCCAGGTCGGTCAGGAGCCGGGGACGTTCGGGATGGTCCGGGGCCGCCAGCCCGGCCGCCTCGCGCAGGACGTCCAGGGCCACGTCCAGGTCGGCGAGGTCGCCGGTGACGCCGTAGCGGCTCCAGCGGCGCTCGCCGAGCAGCCCGAGCCGGACGACGTGGTCGCCGCCCAGCCCGCGCGCCCTCTCGCCGGGCGTGACACGCAGGGCCTCGAGCATCTCGACCCCGGCCTCCAGTGAGCGCTCGTCGCCGGTGACGACGAACCATTCGATCAGCCCGGCCGCGTACGGGGCCAGCACGGCGGGATGGGCCCACTGCTCGTGCCAGAAGTCCAGCGCGCACTGCCCCACCCTGATGAAGGCCAGCAGGTCGCCGTCCGCGTACGACGCGGCGGAGCGCGCCTGGGTGAGGTCGACGAGCGTCAGCAGCGCCTGCGACCGGTCCTGGCCGCGCGCCGGGGCCTCGGCCGCCGCCAGGTAGGTCCTGACCAGCTCGTCGTCCTCGGCCGCCGCCAGTCCCAGCGCCGCCGCCAGCTCACCTGGGTAAGCGTTCTCGCCGGATCCGCCCAGCGCCGCCCTGAACAGCACGTGCACCGCGTCGTCGATGACCTCCCGCTCGCCGGTCAGCGTGTACAGGCGCACGAGCCCCGTGCCCAGCAGTTCGAGCGCGCCGGGCGCCCAGGAGGGGTCGGGCGCGCGCATCGACTCCTGGAGCAGCAGGTGCCCGAGCCGGTCCGACACCTCGGGCGTGGGATGCTCCATGGCGCGGCGTACCAGGGCGTGGATGAGCAGCCCCACATGCCGGTACGCGGCCGGATCCACCAGCCGGAGCACCTCTTCCACCAGCCCGGCCCACGTGTCGGCCGACTCCCCGGGCGGCGCGCCGGAGCCGCGCAGCTTCTCCGGCAGCCGCTCGGGGGCCACCACGGCCACGGCGGCGAAGAAGGCGCCCGCCACCGCCGCGTCCTGCGTGTTGTGCTGGTCGAGCCGGTAGCGGGCCAGGTGCAGCATGCCGATCAGGCGCCAGGTGACCGCGTCGGAGCGGTCGCCGGCGCACGCGCGCATCGCCTGCTCGGCTTCGAGCAGCGCCGCGGAATCCCAGATCAGCTCGGGGTCCGCGGCCTGCTCGAACCGCTCGATGCGGGCGGCCAGTGCCTCGGCCGGATCGGTCATGCGCACAGGCTCTCATCAGCGTGTGCCGCCGTACAGGATTGCCTATTACGGTGTCAGCTCGATCAGGGAAACACCCGGCATGGGCAGCTCGAACTCCAGCCGCAGCGTGCCTCCCGTGACGGTGACGGGCGCGGTCAGCTCGTCGAGGCCGTCGGCGGCGCGGAGCTTGTCCCACTGCTCCTCCGACGGCCAGTCGCCGCCGCCCATCGACTGCCAGGCGGCCTCCACGTTGGTGTGGCCGGCGTCGATGCGGTGGTGCGTGACCGTGTACGTGCCCTCCAGCCCGCTCACGGTCAGCTCGATCGCCCGGGACAGCTCGGGGGCGCCCGTGGCCTGGGCGTTGTTGAGGGTCCCGTTCCAGACCAGCACGCCGACGCGGCCGTCGTCGTGCCGGGCGGCCCACGCCTCGACGCCGCCCGCGTCGCCGTCCAGCTCGGCCGCCAGCTCGGCGCCGCCCAGCCGGTTGGCCAGGCTGAGGGCGTGGAAGCGGGGCTTGCGCAGGTTGCCGACCGTCAGCAGCCCGAACCCGCCGTGGAACAGCCGCGGCGGGCGGCCCAGCTCCTCGAAGTGGTCGGAGGCCACCCAGTGCGACAGCGCGTCGACCCGGCCCGCGGCCGACACCATGCCGTGCAGCAGGAACGCCGCCCCGAACGGGCCGTCGCCGATGCCGTGGAAGTGGGTCGGCGTGGGGCCCCACTCGGTCCACCAGATGGGCACGTCCCGGCCGTACCTGGCCAGCGTGGGCCGCCAGTCCAGCGGGGCGTTGCCGTAGGTGTGGGTCGAGACGAAGTCGAGCGCGGCACCCGACTCCGCGACGTGGGCGAGCAGCTCCTCGACCCAGCCGTCGGCGGCCGATGCCGGGCCGCCGACGCGCAGGTCGGGGTGGACGTTCTTCACCGCGGCGGCGGAGACGTCGTAGAGCAGGAAGTACTCCTCGGGGGTGCCGGACCAGAAGACCGACAGGTTCGGCTCGTTCCAGACCTCGAAGGCCCAGTGGTCGATCAGCTCGTGGACGCCGTACCGCTCGGCCAGGTGCTCGACCAGCGCCCTGACCAGGTCGCTCCACGCCTCGAAGTCCTTGGGCGGCGAGATGATCGCCCCGTACTCGAAGACGGTCTTGGAGGGGTCGGCGGCCAGGTCGCGGGGCATGTAGCCGAGCTCCACGATCGGCCGCAGGCCCAGCTCGACGACCTTGTCGTAGACCGCGTCCACGCCCGTGAAGTCGTAGACCGGCCGCCCGTCGACCTCCTTGTAGACGCCGAGGTCGTCGCCGAGGATGGCGTGCGCCCTGACCGTCTGGACGCCGAGCTCGTCGCGCACCATGCGCAGCGCGCCCGCCAGCTCCTCGCCGATCGGCCTGCCGCCGGTCTCGTCGGTGCTCAGCAGGTGCGACAGGTGCTCCGACCCCACCATGTACGCCCACGGCCGCGGCAGCTCACCCGTCACGCCCCCCGCGTCCACCCGCAGGGCGAGCGCGCCCCCCTGCGCACCGGCGAGGGGGGCCGCCTGGACGGCCGGGGAGAAGGGCCCGGTGTCGTCCATGGCCGAGATGGCGGCCACGGCGTACTCGGCGGGCCCGTGGCCGGTGTCCACGAACCGGCAGGACGGGACCGCGGGCACGTCCACCTCCGGCGGCACCGCAGGCGCGCCGTCCCTGTGCACCAGGTAGCCGATGGCCTCGGGCACGGGATCCCAGGTCAGCGTCACGTGGCCGGCCCCCGGGACCGCCCGGAGGCCCGTGGGGGCCTCCAGGGCGGGTCGCGGGGCGGCGGCCACCTCGCCGGACGCCTCCCCGATCCGGTCCTGCCAGTCTCGGTGCGCGGCCGAGTTCATCAATGGTTTCCCCGTTTCATCGCTTCGGCGGGACGACGTCCCATTCCTCGATCTCCATCACCGGGCGCAGCTTGGCCTCCACGCCCGAGCCCGCGAAGTAGCGGTGCAGGTTGCCGCCCGTGAGCAGGTTGCCCAGGGCCGCCATCGCCATGCCCTGGTCGAGCGCCAGATACCACTTCGACACGACCTTGGAGCGGACCGCGATCGCGTCGTAGAAGCCGCCGGGGCCGTAGGCGTCGAAGTCCTTGCGCAGCCTGGCCAGGTTGTCCAGGGCGGCGGACTTGGCGTACGGCAGCGCCAGGAAGCTCGCGTGCGGCGTCACCACGCCGTTCCCGTACGCCTCAGGCGCCGGCTGGGCGGGGCGGCAGCCCTCGTAGCCCGGGTCCACGTTCGTGCGCTCGCGGTCGGACATGTAGCCGGGCCCGTCCATGCCGAGCTGGTCCACCCCGTACACCTCGTAGGTGCCTTCGGGGTCGTTGGACGGTGAGAAGCCCCAGTAGCCGTACTTGGCCTCGTTCAGGCCGTGCTCGATCTGGGCGCGGACGAAGACCGGGTGGTTGCGGCCCCAGGCGCGCGGCGCCCATTTGGCCTCGGGGACCACGAGGTCCGGCATGAGGGCCTCGAACATCGAGCCGCCCCAGTTGGGGACGTAACGCATGCCGCGGTACTCGTAGGTGCCCTCCCAGACGTTGACGCCCAGGTACTGCTTCCACGAGCCGACCGGCTTCTGCTCCTGCCAGCCGAAGTCGCAGCCGTTGTCCGGGAACGTGCGGTAGGGGCCGAAGTAGCTCTCGCGCGGGATCTGGCCGAGCGCGATGCCGACGTACTGGCCGATGCGGGTCTCGGCGGGGGCGCCGTAGTGGTGGCAGGTGGAGTAGACGGTCGTGCCGGTGCCGGCGTAGTCGCTCGGGACGTTGCAGCCGTCGGGCGGCTCCGGCCAGAAGCCGCCGCGCAGCAGGCCGGTCCCGGCGTCGGGGCGGGCGGCCGGGTCGTAGTAGGAGGCGAAGTTCATCGAGGCCAGCAGGCGGTTGGCGGCCTTGGCGTGGGCGGGCATGGCGTTGCGGACCATCATGAGGGCGGTGGCCAGCCAGCCGTTGTCGACGCTGGAGGCGAACAGGCGGACCGGCTCACCGGTGCCCGGCCAGGAGGTGACGAGCTGGAGGGTGGCGGGGTCGTACCAGTTGTAGTACTGGCCGGTGGGGGCGTTGCGCTCCATCCGCTCCAGGGCCCGCAGGACCCTGCCGACCCGGGACGCCGCGTCGCCGCCGCTGATCAGGCGCAGGTCGCGGGCGGTGAGAGTGCTCCAGACGTACGTGCCGATGTTGGTGGGCGAGGTGACCTGGGCCCGCGTCCTGAGGTCGCCGGTGACCTTGTCGGAGGGGATGCCGGTGGCCGGCTCGACCATGGCGGCCATCGAGCGCCAGGTGTCCCTGGCGTAGCGATGGAGCGTGCTGTCGGCGTTCGCGGGGACGGCGGGGACGGCTAAGGAAAGGATCAGCAGGCCGGACAGGACCGTCTTGCGCATGGGAGTGCTCCTCTACTTGAGGCCGGACGTGGCGATGCCCTGGATGAAGAAGCGCTGCAGGAAGACGAACAGGAACAGGATCGGCGCGATCACCACGACCGATCCGGCGACCAGCAGGTTGTAGTGGGTGCCCTCGAAGTCGTTGAGGATGTTGAGCGCGACCGGGAGGGTGTACATGCTCTCGCTCTGGGCGACCACGGCCGGCCAGAGGAAGTTGTTCCACGCGCCGAGGAACGTGATCAGCCCCAGCGTGGCCAGCGGCGGCCCGCACAGCGGCAGGATGATCCTGAAGAAGATCCGGAACTCCCTGGCGCCGTCCACCCGGGCCGCGTCGATCAGCTCGTCGGGCAGGTCGGAGATGAACTGCCGCATCATGAACACGCCCAGCGGCGTCACCACGGTCGGCAGGATGATCCCGATGAACGTGTTGACCATGCCGAGCTTGGCGATCAGCACGAACTGCGGCACCATCAGCACGATCGCCGGGATCGCGAGCTGCACCAGCACGAGCCCGAACGCCAGGTTCTTGCCGCGGAAGGAGAGCTTGGCGAAGGCGTAGCCGACCATCGAGCAGAACAGCAGGTTGGTGGCGACCAGCACGAGCGCGATGATCAGGCTGTTGGCGAACGCGGTGCCCATGTTCACCCGGTCGAACAGCTCGGTGAAGTTGCCGAGCGTCCACGTCTCGGGCAGGAACGTGGGCGGGTCGCGCCTGATCTCCTGCTCGGGTTTGACCGAGCTGAGCGCCGTCCAGAGGAACGGCCCGACGACCAGCAGCAGCCCGACGCTGAGCCCGAGGTAGACGACCGCGCGCTGGCGGCGGGTGCTCCTCACCTGTTCCTCCCCAGCCTGAGTTGGAGTACGGCCAGGGCCACGATCACCGTGAACAGCACGGTCGAGGCCGCCCCGGCGTAGCCGTAGTTGCCGACGCCGAACTGCCTGAAGATCGCCAGCGAGGCCGACAGCGTGGAGTCGAGCGGCCCGCCCCTGGTCATGACGAGCGGCTCCTCCAGGAACTGCATGAAGCCGACCGAGCTGTAGACGGTGCAGAACAGCAGCACCGGGCGGAGCGAGGGCACGGTCACCGAGCGGAAACGGGCCCAGCGCCCGGCGCCGTCCACCTCCGCCGCCTCGTACAGCTCCCTCGGGATGCTCTGCAGGGCGGCCAGCAGCACGACCATGTTGAAGCCGAAGCTGCGCCAGGCCGTCATCACGATGATCGAGGGCAGCGCGGTGCTCTGCTCCTGCAGCCAGTTGGGGCCCTGGATCCCGACGAGTTCCAGCAGCCGGTTCACCAGCCCGGCCTCGGGCTCCAGCAGAAACTTCCAGGCCACGGCGATGCCGATGATGCTGGTGATGTTGGGCAGGTAGTAGCCGAGGCGGAAGAACGCGGCCGGCAGCCGGGCGATACCGGAGTTGAGCAGCACGGCGGAGGCCAGCCCGAGCCCGATCGTCAGCGGCAGCGCGGTGAGCACGAACACGACGGTGTTGACCGCCGCCTTGCGCATGGCCTCGTCGTTCATGAGCCGCAGGTAGTTCTCGACGCCGACCGGGTCGACGGCGAGCGGGTCGGTCACGTCGGTGCTGCGCATGTCGGTGAAGCTCATGCCGATGCCGACGAGCAGCGGCCCCAGGTAGAACACCGCGAACAGCACCACGAACGGCAGGATGAAGATCCAGCCGATGCCCGACTGGCGTAACGCGCCCCTCACCTTGATGGGGGGCGGGGCGGCCGGCGCCGGCCTCGTCGTGAGGACCACCATGGGCTCAGAGGCCCGTCCCGATCGTGCCGGCCTGCGACTGGATCGCCTTGGCCGTCTCCTCGGGCGTCTGGGTGCCGCGCGCCAGTTTCTCCAGCTCGGCCTCCAGCACCCTGGCCACCTGCTCCCACGTGGGGAACGGCGGCGGGGTCCTGGCGTCCTTGAGCTGCTCGCCGAAGACCGCGAGCTGCTCGTCGGCCTTGAGCTCGGGCTCCTGCCAGGCCGACTGCACGGCCGGCAGCGCCTTGACCGTGGTGTACCACTTGGCCTGCACCTTCGGCTCGCTCAGCCACTGGATGAACTTCCAGGCCGCGTCGCGGTTCTTCGCCTTCTTGAACACCGCCATGTCGGCGCCGCCGACGAAGCTCGTCCTCGACACCGGCCCCTTGGGGTAGGGGGCCACGTCGAACTTGTCCTTGAACCCGGCGCCGCCGTCGTTGGTGAGCACGCCGATCATCCACGGGCCGGAGAAGAACCCGCCGACCTCGCCCTTGATGAACGTCTGCGGGAAGGCGTTCGCGGGGGTGTCGGTGGGGGCCAGCCGCTGCTTGAACATCGCCTCGTACTGCTTGAGCGCCGTGACCGCCTCGGGGGTGTCGAAGTTGTACGCGCCGTCCTTGACGATGTCGCCGCCCGCCTGCCAGATCAGCGGCAGCACCTCCTGCCAGGAGGCGCCCAGGGTGTAGCTCTGCTGGAAGCCGTCCTTGGCGCCGCCCTTCTCCTTGAGCGCGCGGGCGAACGCGGTGAACTCCTGCCAGGTCCCCGGCGGCTTCACGCCCGCCTTCTCGGCCTGGTCGGTGCGGTAGTAGAGGACGCGGGTCTCGACGTACCAGGGCACGCCGTACGCGGTGCCGTTGACGTCGACGGTCTGCCAGGCCCCCGGGAAGAACGCCGCCTTGTCGACCAGGTTGCCCGGGGTGGGCTCCAGGGCGCCGGTCTTGGCCAGCTCGCCCGACCAGGTCGAGCCGATCATGCTCACGTCGGGTGTGGCGCCGCCCGCGATGGCCGCGGTGATCTTGTCGTGGGCCACGTCCCAGCCGATGGCCGTCACGTTGACCTTCACGCCGGGGTTGACGCCCTCGAAGTCCTTGACGAACGTGCCGAGCGCCTTGCCCTCCTCGCCCATCGCCCAGACCGTGACCTCCCCCGTGATCTTGCCGGTCGTCACGTCCTGCGCCTGCTCCGGCGCCTTGTCCGCGCCGCGGCCGCAGCCCGCGGTCAGGGTCACGAGAGCCAGCACGCCCGCGGCGGCGCGCCGGGTGGTGGTGTTCACGTCTTTACCTCCTGGGGGTGGTGACCACAGCTGGAGCGGATGACCAGCTCGGTGGTCAGGATGAGGTGGCGCGGGGTGTCGCGAACCCCGGTGATCAGCTCGTCGAGCGCGCGGGCGGCGCGGGCGCCGAGCTCGCGCATCGGCTGGCGCACGGTGGTCAGCGCGGGGCGGGCGTGGCGGGCGGCCATGATGTCGTCCCAGCCGGTGACGGCCAGGTCGCCGGGCACCTCGAGGCCGAGCTCCTCGGCGGCGAGCAGGGCCCCCAGCGCCACCTCGTCGTCGGAGCACACGATCGCCTCGGGCCTGCTCCCGCCCTTGAGCAGCCTCCTGGCGGCCTCGTGGCCGGACTCGACGGTGTAGTGGCCGGTGTCCACGGCCTCGATCGCGCCGCCGAGCACGGCCCGCACGCCCTGCCAGCGCTCATCCACGTCGTCGCTGCTGGTCAGCGGCGCGCCGAGGAAGGCGAACCGCTCGTAGCCGTGCCCTTTCAGGTGCTCGGCCAGCGCCCGCGCCGAGGCGGCGTTCTCGCTGCGCAGGGTGTCGGCGCCGGGCAGCGGGTCGCGCGAGATGAACACCAGCCGCACGCCCAGCCGCACCAGCTCGCCGGCCAGCGGCTCGGGGACCGCGTGGCCGAAGATCAGCATGCCGTCGACCCGCCCGGCCAGCTCCTTCACCAGGTCGCCGACCCGCGTGCGCCCCTTGGTGGACAGGATGACCACCGAGCGGCCCAGCTCGGAGGCGACCTCCTCGTAGCCGAGCAGGACCTCGGTGTAGTAGGGGCCCGCGAGGTCGGGGAAGACGATGCCGTTGGCGGCGTGGCGGCCCTCGGCCAGGCTGACGCCCAGGCGGCTGGGCGTGAAGTTGAGCTCCTCGACCGCCTTGAGCACCTTCTCCCGCGTCCTGGCCGCCACGGGGCCGGTGCCGCGCAGGGCTCTGGACACGGTCGCGATCGACACGCCGGCCCGCTTGGCCACCTCGTAGATGGTCACGTCCATCGAGCGTCTCCCTTTTGTGTAAGCGCTTTCATAATGAGCTGCTGTAAGCGCTTACACAAATGCAGTGTGCCAGGGTCGTTAACTTCTCGTACAGACCCCGGCGAGTAACGGTGAGGTCACACCGGGGGTGGGTAGGGGCGGATCATGCTCTATGGCAAGGAACATGTCCGGCGCTACCAGGAGACCGACGGCGCCGAGGGACACGACTGGAACAACACCACGGTCCTGCTCCTGACCACCAAAGGCCGCAACTCGGGCCGGCCGTACACGACGCCGCTCATCTACCAGAAACACGGCGACGACCACGTGATCGTGGCCTCGAAGGGCGGCGACCCGGACCACCCGGAGTGGTACAAGAACCTGATGGCCGATCCCGAGGTCGAGGTGCAGGTCAAGGGTGAGAAGTTCACGGCCCACGCCCGCACGGCCACCGGCACCGAGCGGCCTGAGCTGTGGCGGCTGATGACCCGGACGTGGCCGGACTACGACGAGTACACGAAGAAGACGGACCGGGAGATCCCGGTGGTGGTGCTGGAGCACGTCGCGTAGCGCCATCAAGTGGGGCCCTCAAGGGGGCCCTCAAGGGGGCCACTGTTCTGACCACGGAGCCGGCCGGCCGCGCGCCGTCGCGGCGGCCGGCTCCGTGCGGGTCAGCGGGCGTTCTCCTGGAGGCCGCCGGCCCCGTGCGGCGGGTGGGGGCGGCCGCCGCGAAGCCGTACGGGATGGGCTTGGAAGAGCCTCACAGGGACGTGTAGAGGTCCATCGTGCGGTGGGCGATGCGCTCCCAGGAGAAGTGATCGATCGCGCGGGCGCGGCCCGCCTCCCCCATCGCCCGCGCCCTGGCCGGGTCTCCCAGCAGGGCGTTGACGCGCTCCGCGAGGTCGGCGGCGAACCGGTCGGGGTCGTGCGGCGTGCCGTCGGCGCCCTGCGAGATCGGCACCAGCAGCCCCGTCTCCCCGTCGGCCACCACCTCGGGGATGCCGCCCGTCGCCGTCGCCACCACCGCCGTCTCGCAGGCCATCGCCTCCAGGTTCACGATCCCCATCGGCTCGTAGACCGACGGGCAGACGAACACCGTGGCGTGCGTCAGGAGCTGGATCACCTCGGGCTTGGGCAGCATCTCCTGGATCCAGAACACCCCGTCGCGGTCGAGGCCGCGCACCAGCTCCGTCACCTCCGCCGCGATCTCCGGCGTGTCCGGCGCGCCCGCGCACAACACGAGCTGCGCCGCGGGATCGAAGGCGCGCGCCGCGTGCAGGAGGTGGACCAGGCCCTTCTGGCGGGTGATGCGGCCGACGAAGACGACGTAGGGGCGGGCGGGGTCCACGCCGTGCTTGTCCAGGACGCCGAGGTCGCGGTCGGGCGCGTACTCGGCCGTGTCGATGCCGTTGTGGATCACGCTGACCTTGTCGCGCGGAATCTCCGGGTACGCGGCCAGCACGTCACGCCGCATCCCCTCCGACACCGCGATCACCGCGTCCGCGGCGGCCAGGGCGGTGCGCTCGGCCCACGACGAGATCGTGTAGCCACCGCCGAGCTGCTCGGCCTTCCACGGCCGCAGCGGCTCCAGGCTGTGCGTGGTGATGACGTGGGGCACGCCGTGCAGCATCTTCGCGACATGCCCGGCGAAGTTGGCGTACCAGGTATGGGAGTGGACGAGGTCGGCGCCCTCGCACGCGGCGGCCATCTCCAGGTCCACGCCCAGCACCTGGAGCGCGCCGTTGGCGCCCGCCAGACCGCCCGGCACCCGGTAGGCCGACACTCCCGGCTCGGCGCGGTCGGCCCCGAAGCAGCGCACCTTCACGTCGGCCAGTTTCCGCAGCTCCCGGGCCAGGTATTCCATGTGCACCCCGGCCCCGCCGTACACCTCGGGCGGGTATTCCCGACTGAGCAGATCAACACGCATGACACGACCTTACGGTGGGCCGCGACCGGCGGCCCCGCGCGCGGAGCAAGTTTTCTGCACTTACTGCACAGAGAACACGAGGACGAGGCCCAGGTCGGGAACCTGTCCCCGGACGTTGAGCAGTACATTGAGCACCAAAAGCGGACACGCGGGGGGGTCACCGTGCGGGGTTTCGTCGATAGATCGGCCATTTGAGGGTAGCGTCCTGGGCATGAGGTCCCGGAGGGTGCTTGCGGTCGTGCTGGCAGGTGGAGAGGGCAAGAGGCTCATGCCTCTCACGGCGGATCGGGCGAAACCGGCCGTGCCGTTCGGGGGGATGTATCGGCTCATAGATTTCGTGCTGTCGAACCTGGCGAACGGCGACTTCCTGAAGATCGTCGTGCTGACGCAGTACAAGAACCACAGCCTCGACCGGCACGTGTCACGTACCTGGCGGCTGTCGGCGATGCTCGGCAACTACGTCACCCCCGTGCCCGCGCAGCAGCGGCTCGGGCCGCGGTGGTTCTCGGGCTCGGCCGACGCGCTGTTCCAGAACCTGAACCTGATCTATGACGAGATGCCCGAGCACGTGATCGTGTTCGGGGCCGACCACATCTACCGGATGGACCCGCGGCAGATGGTCGAGCAGCACGAGGATTCCGGCGCGGATGTGACGGTGGCGGCCATCAGGCAGCCGCTCTCGCTCGCCGACCAGTTCGGGGTGATCGAGACCGATCCCCAGGGGCGCCGGATCGTGGCGTTCAGGGAGAAGCCCAAGGACGCGGTGGGGCTGGCCGACTCCCCCGACGAGGTGTTCGCCTCGATGGGCAACTACGTGTTCAAGACGCAGTCGATGATCGACGCGCTGCGCGAGGACGCGCTCGACCCCACCAGCAAGCACGACCTGGGCGGCAACATCATCCCCATGCTGGTCAAGTCGGGCGGAGCCGACGTCTACGACTTCGCCAACAACATCGTCCCCGGCTCCAGCGAACGCGACCGCGGCTACTGGCGCGACGTGGGGACGCTCGACGCCTACTACGAGGCCCACATGGACCTCATCTCGGCGCATCCGGTGTTC
The DNA here is from genome assembly GCF_040654715.1 of Nonomuraea sp. NPDC050643. Classification (NCBI taxonomy): domain Bacteria; kingdom Bacillati; phylum Actinomycetota; class Actinomycetes; order Streptosporangiales; family Streptosporangiaceae; genus Nonomuraea; species Nonomuraea sp. NPDC050643. Next base: position 77,302 of record NZ_JBFAIM010000032.1, read on the forward strand.
AACCTGTACAACGACAAGTGGCCGATCTTCACTGGGCACGACCCGCTGCCGCCGGCCAAGTTCGTGCACAACGACGGCGACCGGGTCGGGCGGGCGATCGACTCGCTGGTCTCGCCCGGGGTGATCGTCTCCGGTGGCACGGCGATCCGGTCCATCCTGTCGCCCAAGGTCGTGCTCCACTCGCACTCGCTGGTGGAGGACTCGGTGCTGATGGAGAACGTCAAGGTCGGGCGGGGGGCCATCGTCCGCAAGGCGATCATCGACAAGAACGTGGTGATTCCGGACGGGGCGCGGATCGGGTTCGACCTGGAGTACGACCGCACACGGTTCGCGTTGACGCGGGGCGGGGTCGTGGTGATCGGCAAGAACGAGATCGTCGATCGGTAGACGGGGTTCGCAGGGCCACCGGCGGGGTTACCGCAACCGCCGGACCCCGCAGCACCCGCGGGCGGCGTGCTCAGCGACGGTCAAGAGCGCCCGGCGCGGGCATTCCCGGGGAAGCGGCGCGGCCTCGACCGGGCGCCCGCCGTCGTGGCGGATCGCGGCTGAGGAGCGGTCGTACCGGAGGACGACCGGGCCGGGGGCGTGATGGTGGCGTCCGAGGAGCGGTCGTGCCGGCGTGCGACCGGAGCCGGGGGCGTGCGACCGAGGAGGCGGCGCACGCGGCGCTGGGGTGGTCGGAGGCTGCTTGGGCGCTGGGGGGCGCATGGGATCGCCTCGCCGCAAGAGCGTGGGCCTTGGGGCGCTTGGGAATGTCCGGGCTCGCGGCCTGGCCGGGCACCGTGGCGGTGAGGCGGAGGGCGGGCGCGCGAAGACCGCCGGCTCAAGATCTCCCGCTGGGAGCCGGAGGAGTCGTCGGCGGTGACGGGCATGGGGACGGAACGCGCGCGGGGGCCGGTGTTCGGTCACGCATGGCGGGTGGGTGGGGGCGTGACGGGAGGCAAGTGACTGAGGGCCCGTGATCGAGGGCCCGTGACTGAGGGCCCGTGATCGAGGGCCCGTGATCGAGGGCCCGTGATCGAGGGCCCGTGATCGAGGGCCCGTGATCGAGGGCCCGTGATCGAGGGCCCGTGACTGAGGGCCCGTGACTGAGGGCCCGTGACTGAGGGCTCGTGACTGAGGGCTCGTGACTGAGGGCTCGTGACTGAGGGCTCGTGACTGAGGGCTCGTGACTGAGGGCTCGTGACTGGGGTGGGTGACTGGGGGCAGGGGTCCCGGGTCACCGTGGCAGTGTCCCGGGACCGAACCGGACGGACCTTCCAGATCCGGCTGCTGCCAAGTCCTAGTAGCGACCGAACCAGAGAACCGGCAGGTCGTAGCCCGACCAGCCGCGAGTGCCCCAGCCCTGCTCAGCCCAGGACCCGTTGCGCTTGTCGTAGCCCGGTGCACCCCAGTGGGTGTCGTGGCCGTGCTCGTGGCCGTGCTCCTGCCCGTCCCACTTGGAGCCGTCCCAGCCTACGCGGTGGCCGTTCTCCTGGTTCCAGCCGTCGTTGTTCCAGCCGCGGGCGTTCTCGCCGTTCCAGCCGCGAGTGTTCTCCTGGTTCCAGCCGTCGTTGCCCCAACCGTGACCGTTCTCATGGTCCCAGCCCTGGCCGTTCTCGTGGTCCCAGCCCTCGTTGTCCCAGTCCTGGCCGTTCTCCTGGTCCCAGCCTTCGCTGTCCCAGCCGTGACGGTTCTGGCCGTTCCAGCCTTGGCTGTCCCAGTCCTGGCCGTTCTCGTGGTCCCAGCCCTCGTTGTCCCAGCCGTGGCGGTCCTCGGGCTTCCAGCCCTCCTTGTCCGAGGTGTCATGCTCCTCGGGCTTCACGTCCTCCGGCTTCACGTCCTCGGTCTTCGTGGTGGCGGGCTTCTGCTCGTGACGGCCGTCGCAGGCGTTGGCGTCGCGGCGGCCCGCGTACACGCCGTGACGGTCGATGCGAAGCGAGCGCGTGATATCGGACAGGCTCAGGTCGCAGGCGACCGAGTCCGCGCTGGCCGGCATGGCCATGACCGTCATCGTCGCGGCGATGACAAGTGCGCCACCTGCCGCTATGAACTTACCTTTCATGATCTCCCCCTGTAGTCACCTTGTGACAACGCTTCCTCACTGTACGTAGTCGATCCCGTAACGTCGCGTAACGCCACGCCTGAACATCTCGTCACGTTGACGGGCCCTGTCAGCCGTGATCGCGGTTATGTCGTCACCTGGCGGGAGATGGGCCTCGATGTCGCATAGCCGGTGGTTACGGGGCTGCTGACGGCGCGCCCTCCGGACTCCCGCGGTCAAGCCCTCGGCGGACCGCCCGGCAATTGGGTCTTGTAGCCGCCGGGCGAGAGGATCACCCTAAGCGGCAGGAGGCAGTGAGATGTCGCACCCACTCGGAGTCAGCCGCCCGGATCTCGAAGTCACCGACCTGCCCTCTCCGGAGGAGGTCTTCAAAGTCTCCAAGATCGGCCCCAAGGAACTCTTCAAGTACGCCGTCGGCCCCAGCCTGATAGCCCTCGGCATCTCGATCGGCAGCGGCGAATGGCTGCTCGGACCCCTCAACGTAGGCCAGTACGGCTTCGTCGGCGTCGGCTGGGTCATCGTCGTCTCGGCCGTGCTGCAGACGTTCTACAACGTCGAATGCTCCCGCTACGTGCTCGCGACCGGTGAGACGCCGGTGGTCGGCTGGGGACGCGTGCCACCGGGCTGGATGCTCTGGGTCCCCCTGTCCGTCCTCATCGTGATCTTCGCGTTCATCGCGGGCGGCTGGGCCGCGTCGGCCGGGCAGGGTGTGTACGCCCTCGTCCACGGCGTCCCTCCGGCGGCCACCGACCTCGAACCGCGCTGGTGGGCCGTCGGCCTGCTGGTGCTGGTGTTCCTCATCACCGCCGGCGCCCGCCGGATCAGCCGCGCGCTCGAGCTGGCCAACTGGGTCATGGTCAGCACCATCCTCATCGCCCTGCTGGCCGTGGACCTGCTCGTGGTCCCGTTCAGCCTGTGGTGGGAGGGCATCGTCGGCTTCGTCACCCCGGCCGCCCCGCCGGCCGGCATCACCGCCACCCAGTTAGGTGCCCTGGCCGGATTCACCGCGCTGGCCTCCGGCCTGAACTGGTACGTCATGGGCCACTACCGTGACAAGGGCTACGGCATGGGATACCGCGTCGGCTACATCTCGGGGCTGCGCGGCGAGCGGCGCGAGATCCTGGCCAGCGGCGTGACGTTCCCCGACGACGAACGCAACCGCAGCATGTGGCGCCGGTGGTACCGGCTGCTCATGGTCGACATGTGGGGCGTGTTCTTCGTCGGCGCCATCCTCGGCATGCTGCTGCCCACGCTTCTCATGTCGCAGGCCGTCGTCCTGTCGGGCGAGAGGCCGACCCGGGCGAACGTCCCGACGTTCGTGGCCAGCGCGCTCGGCGAGGAGTACGGCCGGGTGATCTTCTACGTGGCGCTCGTCGTCGGCGTGCTGATCCTGTTCTCGACGCAGCTCGGCATCTTCGAGGCGATGGTGCGGGTGACGACCGACGCGGCCAACTCCACGAGCCCGCGCCTGCGCGCCCTGATCGCGGGCGACCCGCGGCGCTTCTATTACCCGTTCATGATCCTGCTGCTGGTGCTCATCTCGATCATCATGTTCCAGTCGCTGCCGGTGGGCCTCGTGGAGTGGTCGGCCAACATGTCGAACCTGGGAGCGCTGATCTATCCGTTCCTGCTCATGTACCTGAACAGCAAGCTCCCGCGGCCGGCCCGCCCGCGGCCCTGGCACTACGTCATCCTCGTGCTCAACTTCCTGTTCTTCGGGTTCTTCTTCGTCAACTTCATCGCCGACTTCGTCGGGGACCCGCTGGTGACGTTCTAGGAGAGCGACCACAGGTCGACGCGGACGGTCAGCCGTCCGCCGGCCGGTGGGCCGAAGGTCAGGTAGGCGAGGTCATGGGACCGGGTCAGGAGGCAGACGGCCTGCGAGGGCCCGACCTCGTCCTCGCCGGCCCCCGGGGCCGCTGGGGACGGCGGGTGGCGGAGGCATTCGGCCGGTGAGACGCCGGTACGGGCCCGGGTCCCGTCCACCCGGATCCGGGCTCCGTCGCCGGAGACGGCGAAGTCGGCGTTGCCGTCCAGAAAACCGGCGCCGGCGCGCGACGTGCCGGAGGAGGTCACCTTCCAGAAGCCCACGCCGCTCTTCTTCGCCGGGACGGGCAGGCGCACGGTCTCTCGGTAGAGCAGGCGCGGGGTCTCCTCGGACGGCGCGCCGGTGCCCGCGGGGATGTTCCCGCCCGACGGGTTGAGCAGGGGCCTGACCACGACCATGCCGACGACGAGCGCCATGGCGGTGGCCGCCACGGGCAGGGTGAGCCGGACGAACGACAGGGTCAGGCGCCTTTTCCGCCGTGGCGCCGGTGGCGGCGGGCCGAGCAGGGCCGTCCAGTAACGCTGCCACAGGGTCAGGTGCCGAAAGGAGCGCTGGTCGAGGGCTTCGTAGGGCCTGCTGTCGATGAGGGCGTGCCAGTAACGCCGCGCGAGGCCGCGCTCCTTCATGGTGCGGCTTCCTGCGGATCGCCCGCCTTCGCCGGGGCCGTCTCCGCGGGCAGGGTCCGGAGGCTGCGCAACGTGCCGACCTGGCGCAGGAGCGCGGGGGCGGAGGCGCCGACCGCGATGGCCGCCATGCCGCCGGTGATCTGGTCCTTGAACAGCAGGCAGGCCGCCGCGCCCAGCGCCAGCCGGGTGACCGCGACGAGGGAGTCCGCCACCGGATCCAGGTATTCGCCCAGGCTCGGCAGCTCGGCCCGCTTCTTCGCCCTGGCCTTCTTGCGGGCCTGCTGCCATGCCGTCAACGAGCTCCACACATAGAGGATCTCTATGATCGCTCCCCCGACGGCGCCCAGCCCCACGGCCGCCATCCACCCCACGAGTCCGCCCCTCGGTTCTGGCTGTCCGCCAAGCATGCGCACGCGTGTCACGGGTGGGCGAGGGCTCGGACGGTCAGGTAGTGGTTACCGCCGAGGATGGCTCGTGTGTCTCGATGGTGAAGGCGGCCTCGAAGCGGGCCTCCGTGGCGTGGCCGCGGAGGAGCAGCAGGCCGAGGGGGCGGCCGTTCGGGTTGCCGGGGGCGGTGGCGGCATAGGCGGTGAAGCCTTCCGGGACCGTCAGCGTGAGGTGCGGGGAGCCGGTGATCGACCAGGCGCCCCGGAGAGGGCGGCCGGTGAGCCGGCGGACGTCCCTGAGCCAGGCGTGGCCCAGGTCGGCCGGTGTGCCCGGCCCGAGGCCGGGCACGAACGCGCCGTCTCCGTGGAAGGCCCACTCGATCGCGTCGGGGTGGGCGAGGGTGACGGTGAGGACGTCCGTCCAGCCGTGGTCGTTGACGGTGATCGTACGGCGCAGGACGTGGCCGTCCCAGGCGGACTCCGCCGTCACGTGGCCGGCGGACCACTCCACGAGGCGGCCGGTGTGGGCGGGTTGCGGGCGGGCGCCGACGGTGACGGTGTTGTGGGCGGCCGGTGAGCGCATCCACGCCGTGAACTCCGAGCCGTAACCGCTGGTGCCGAGGTCGAGGCTGGACCAGCCGGTGACGGTCTCGGCGTCCACGGCCAGTTTGTCGCGGTGGTCGTGCCACCCGGCGTCGGGGCCCGAGCGGATCGCCAGCCGGACCGCGGGCGACCGGAGCAGGGCGATCCCGGCTCGCGGCCAGGCGAACGAGGCCGGCACGGCGGTGCCGGGCGGGGGAAGGTCGTCGGGACCGAAGACGAGCGCGGCCACGGAGTTGCGCCCGGCCAAGGCGGCGGGCGAGGAAGAGGCCGCGGAGACGAGCGAAGAGGTGGCCGAACCGGTGGGGGCGGAAGCGCGCGAACCGGTGGGCGATGAGGCGGGCGAACGAGTGGGGGTGGGGTCGGGGATGCGGGCGCCGTACCAGAGGCGGAGCGAGGTGGGGTGGGGGTGGCGGTAGTAGGGCCGCGGGTCGGGGCGGGCGGCCGGCAGGAGGGTCCAGGCCGCCTCGGCCTGCGGGGCGAACTCGGCGACGAAGCAGTCGGGCCAGCCGTCACCGTAGGCGGGAAGCCGGCCGTCCGCGTACGCCAGCAGCGGCGGCGCGCCGATCGCCCGGGACAGGCGGGCCTCGGACTCCTCCGACAGGCCGCCCGGCCCCGCGGCCTCGGCGTAGGACAGGAGGGCGGCGAGCGCGTAGTAGTGGTAGTGGGCGTTGACCTCGTACCAGAGGCCCTCCGGGTGGAAGCCCTGCCGGACCTGGGCCTCGGCGCCGTGCTCACCGTCGCGGCACCAGGTCAGCAGCTCGGTGTCCCCGAGCCGGGCGGCGCACTCGGCCAGCGCGGCCAGGAGCCAGCAGTGGATGTTGTGGACGGCCCCGACCTGCGGTCGCAGCAGGTCGGCGACCGCCCGCGCCATGCGGTCCACGGCCTGCGAGGTGGCCGGGGAGAGCGCGTCGCCCGACCAGCGGGCGGCGCGCAGCAGGCCGACGGCCCACACGGCCTCGTCGAGGGACTGGGGCTGCACCCGGCCGACACCGACCATCTCGCCGTGCGGCCGGTAGGAGAGGTAGTCGCGGGCGTAGGTGGACAGGATCCGCTCGAGCTCGGCCCGCGCCTGGCCGAGACCCTTCAGGCGGTGGAGGAGGGCGGCGCGCTGGGCCTGGCCGGCCACCGCGTCGTGGGTCCTGGCCCGCCAGGCGCCGTCCCACGGCTCGCCGGCGTAGACCTTGCCGCAGTCGGTGCAGACGTGGTGGTCCTGACCGGAGCGCAGCTCCGCGCCGTCGGCGTCGCAGAAGTAGTGGTGGATCCACGCCGACTCCCGCTCGGGCCCCGGGATCGGCACGCCCGCCCACGCCGTGAACCCCTCCTGTACGGCCGCCAGCACGGACGCGGCCCACGGGCGGGTCGCGGCGCGGCGGCGTACCGAGGGCCAGTCCGGACCGTACGCCATGAACCCATTGTTGTCGGGCGCGGCCGGGACCGTGTTTGCTAGGCCGGGTGATCTCCCCTTACACGGGCTGGACCAGGGACCATTGGGCCGAGCTGGCCGACCGGTTGCTGCTGTCGGCCCGCGCCCACGCCTCCCCCTCCCACGCCCGCGTCGGCTTCCCCGGCCCGCCGGGCGGCTACGGCGCCGACGTCGACGGCCTGGAGGGGTTCGCGCGCACCCTCCTCGCCGCCGGGTTCCGCGTCGCCGGCGAGGACGGGCGCGACCCGCTCGACCTCATGGAGTGGTACGCCCAGGGCATCGCCGCCGGCACCGACCCCCACTCCCCCGAGCGCTGGGTACGCCTGGACGAGCACGGCCAGGCCAAGGTGGAGGCCGCCTCCCTCGCCCTGGTCCTGCACCTGACCAGGCCCTGGCTGTGGGACCGGCTCACGCCGCTGGTGCGCGAGCAGGTCGTGGACTATCTGGCCCCGGCGGTCGGCTCGGACTATCCGCCGATCAACTGGGTCTGGTTCCAGATCGTGGTGGAGCAGTTCCTGGCCTCGGTCGGGGGGCCGTACGCGCAGGAGGACATCGACGCGGGGCTGGCTCTGGCCGACAGCTTCGAGCGCGAGGACGGCTGGTACGCCGACGGCGCCGAACGCTCTTACGACCACTACGCCGGCTGGGCGCTGCACTTCTACCCCCTGCTGTGGAGCGAGATGGCGGGCCGGCCGCCCGAGCCCCGCTACCTGGCGCGCCTCGAACGCTATCTGGACGACGCCGTGCACCTGGTCGGCGCCGACGGCTCGCCGCTGATCCAGGGCCGCAGCCTGGCCTACCGCTTCGCCGCCGCCGCGCCGTTCTGGGCCGGCGCCAGGGCGGGCGTCGGCTCCCCCGGGCTGCTGCGCAGGGCCGCGTCCGGCATCGCCCGCCATTTCGCCGTGAACGGCGCGCCCGACGGCGACGGAGTGCTGACCCTGGGCTGGCACGGGCCGTGGCCGGCGATCGCGCAGGACTATTCGGGTCCCGGCTCGCCGTACTGGGCCTCGAAGGGGTTCCTCGGGCTGTCGCTGCCCGCCGACCATCCGGTGTGGACGGCCGTGGAGGAGCCGCTGCCGGTGGAGGAGGGCGACTTCGCGCGGGTGGTGCGCGCCCCCGGCTGGCTGGTCTCCGGGACGCGGGCGGACGGGGTCGTACGGGTGGTCAACCACGGCACCGACCACTCCCACCCGGGGTCCGGGCTGGCCGACCACCCGCTGTACGCGCGGCTGGGCTACTCCACGGCCACGTTCCCGCCGCTGTCCGGCGACCCCCTCGACCAGTCGGTCGTGCTGCTGGACGGCGACGGCCGGGCCAGTCACCGGACCGGGTTCACCGCCGGGCCCGCGAGCGCGGCGCCGTCGGGCACGCTGGTCGGCTCGTCCCGGTGGCGGGCGCACTGGGGCGAGCAGGGTCCGGGTCCCGACCACGGCTACAGCAGGCCGGGGGCCGAGATGCGGCACGGGCCTGAGCTGGAGGTCGTGTCGGCCGTGCGCGGGGCGTGGGAGGTGCGGTTCGTCCGGCTGTCGGGGGGCTCGGGCAGGCTGCGCGTGGGCGGCTGGCCCGCGCCGGAGGGCGGCCCGGCCACCCGCGTGCTGGGCGGCCCCGGGCTGACCGAGCGGGGCACGGCCGTGGCCGCCACCCCGCTCGGCGAGCGCACGCTGGTCCCGTGGTGCGCGACGCCCGGCGACGCCGAGCCGGGCCACTGGTACACCGCCACGCTCCTGCTCGGCCACGGCGACGTGCCGCCCACCGTCGACGGAACGCGGGTCACCTGGCCGGACGGGACGATCGACGACCTCCTCCTGCCAGGGGCGCGCCCTTTCCCGCCGGCGTCTCAGGGCACCCTTTCAGGGAAATCGAAATGATCGGATGGGCTGGTGCGCGCTGTTAGCTTGACCGGCGTCCAATCGGTTATTTCGGAGGGATTCGAATAGATGGCCCTGTCATTCGGCCGCATGACCCGCACCACCGGCCTCGGTCCGGCCGTGGCGCTGGGCGCCGCCCTGTCTCTCGGCGCCGCGCTGGCTCTCGGCACCGCCACGCAGGCCTCCGCCACTTCCGGGACGTCGGCCACGAGTGTCGCCGCGCAGCGGGTGAAGGTCTATGAGCTGGTGACGAAGGACGGCGGGTTCTTCTACACGGCCAGCGAGTCGGAGAAGCAGAACGCGATCAGCAAGCACGGCTGGTCGACGACGCAGACGCCGCTCTACTACCTCTCGTCCGCCCCGTTCGCCGGTGGCAAGCCGCTCTACCGGCTGCGCTGGTCGAAGAAGGCGTCGTACCTCGTCACCGCCTCGGTGGCGGAGCGGGATCGCCTGGCGGGCTCGGGTGACTTCCGTTACGAGGGCGTCCTGGGCTACGCGCCCGGCTCGGCGGGCGCCGGTGGCGAGGTGAAGGTGTTCCGCCTGTCGAACAACAACAAGTGGCGGCTCGCGATCGAGTCGCACACGGAGAAGATCCTGGCGAACGAGCCGGGCTGGAAGCTCGACGGCCCGCTCCTCTTCCAGTTCGACGGCGCCCGCTGAGGACGGCGGAGAGGGGCGCGCCGGGCGCCCCTCTCCGCGCACTCAGCGGTGGTACATCTCCAGCAGTTCCTCCGCGCGGTGGGTGCGGCCGACCCACACCTCACGGCCGCGGCGCTCCCTGGTGATGAGGTGGGCGGCGCGCAGGCGGTCACAGTGGTACGTGATGCTGCTGGGCGCGATCTTCATGTCGGCCGCCAGCATGCTCATGGTCATGGGCCGGCCGATGGCGCAGAGCAGGTCGGCGCGTACCGGGCCCATCAGCGCCGACAGCTCGTCGATCGCCGGGGCGGCCGGTTGACGCCACAGCGAGGCCGCGCCGGGCACCGGGTACGCGATCCAGACGGCCTCCTCGTTGTCCAGGCTGACGATGACCGCGTCCTTGCCGGCCAGCATGGGGACCAGGACGATCTTCCGGTTGCCCAGGTCGTACGTGCTGGCCTCGATGTCGGAGATGAGCAGGCCGCGCTCGCCGCAGGTGATGCGGCTGGTGAGCGCGCCGAGCAGCAGCTCGGGGCCGCCGCGCACGGTGGCGATGCCCACGCGCCGCACCTCTCTGTCCAGCAGGGCGCGGGCGCGCTTCCACAGCGGTTCGGTCGTGTGCCAGACGTCGGCCAGCGCGCCGGCGTAGCCGTGCAGCCAGGCCGCGGGCCGGTCGGCGGCCGAGCGCCAGTGGACGGGCAAGGGCCCTTCGCCGAACGCCTGCTCCAGGTCGGTGACGAGGGCGCCGGGCGGCAGGTCGCGCAGGGCGTTGATCTGGGCCTGCACGGAGACGTCGGCGCCGATGGGGGTGCGGGGGACGAGAGAGTCGGGGACCACCGAGTAGCCGGGGGCGGCGAGCGGGCGTACCGCCTGGTGTCCTGGCCGTCCGACGCGCGAGGCGATCGCCTTGCGCCAGAGCTCCGGCAGGCCGCGGCGGCGGCCCGCGAGGGCGTCGGTGATCATGGCCAGGGCCGTGAGATGCGGAGAGATCGAGATGGACAGCTGAGGCGTGGTGGAAACACGCAGCTCGCTCCACACAGTCGGGCTGGTTACGTCGGCTCCTTCAGGTCGGCTGGTCGGGCAGTGAGCCAACCTATTCGGGCGACTTTCCAGCGGCTTAAAGTCCGGTTGCAGGATGATTCCATGAATCACAAGGGAGCGGCCCGTCAGGGGTCATGACCTTCGCGTGCTTTCGCCGGGGCGACCGCCCCGGCAGGCTTCCGGCCGTTACGGCAGGTCCGGCAGGCCCAGGTCGAGGTTGGGGCGGTCGATGCCGCCGTCCACCTGGAGGATGGTGCCCGTCACGTACCGGGCGGCCGGGGAGACGAGGTAGAGCACCGCGGCCGCGACGTCCTCCGGCTCGCCGATGCGGCGCAGCGGCGTGGCCCGCTCCATCTGGGTGCGCAGGCCGTCGTCGTTCAGCACGAGGTCGAGCGCGGAGGTGGCGACCGAGCCGACGGCCACCGCGTTGACCCGGACGCGTGGCGCCAGGTCGAGGGCGGCCAGGCGGGTGTAGTGGGCGACGGCGGCCTTGGCGGTGCCGTACGCCAGGTAGCCGCGGGCGGCCAGGCGGCCCATGGCGGAGGAGATGTTCACGACCGCGCCGCCGTCGCTCTCCAGCAGGTGGGGCAGCGCCGCGTGGGTCAGCTCGTGCATGATCCCGACGTTGAACTGGAACGCGTTCTCGAGGTGCCTGCGCCTGGTGTCGGGGAACGCCCTGGGCAGCGCGCCGCCCACGTTGTTGACCACGATGTCGAGGCGGCCGAACGTCCGCGCGGCCCGTTCGGCGAGCTCCTCGGCGGCGCCCGGCGCGCTAAGGTCGGCCGCGACGATCAGGGCTCGCCTGCCCGCCGTCTCGACCTGGTCGGCGATGGCGCGGAGCTGGTCTTCCGTGCGGGCGCAGAGCGCCACGTCGGCTCCGGCCTGGGCGAGCGCGATCGCGGTGGCCGCGCCGATGCCCCGGCCCGCGCCGGTGACGACGGCGGCGGCGCCGGTGATCTGGAAGCGGTCCAGGATCATGCCGCCAGCCTACGGATTAACTGCAACCTGTTTCAATATGGTGCCGCCGCTATAAGCCAGCCAACCCTGCCTAGTCGGGATATGTCGGAATAATAGGCTCAAGCCGCTGTAGGTTATAACGATCATCCTCGGCTGGACAGGACGGAAATGGGCGAACACCGCGACACCCACCTCGGCGGACACGATGGCCGGTTCTGAGGCGCGGGGGCGCCGGTACACGGCGGCCGTGCTGCTGGCGCACTCGGTGGGCACGCAGGTGGTGACGTTCGTGCTGCGGCCGACGATGTCGTACCGGGCGATCGAGCTGGACGTGCCGGCGGCCTGGCTGGGCCTGCTGGGGGCGAGTTTCGCGATCGCGCCGCTGCTGCTGGCCCTGCCCGCCGGCCACGCGGCCGACCGGTACGGCGAGCGCCGCATGGCCGTGGCCGGCGCCCTGCTGTTCACCGCCGCCGCAGTGGCGTTCCTGGCGTTCGGGCACACCGTGCCCGGCCTGGTCGCGGCCGGGAATCTGCTCGGCACCGTCCTGTGGTGCTCGGGTTCGGGCTCGGGGTGGGGCAGCCGCTGACGATGTCGTGGCTGGCGGAGTCGGCGCCGCCCGGGCTGCGCGGGCGCGCGATGTCGCTGCGCCTGGTCGGCAACCGCACCGGTCAGGTCCTGCTGCCGGGCGCGGCGGGCGTGGTGGCGGCCGGGATGGGCGCGGGAGGCGTTCTCATGATCGCCGCACTGGGGCTGGGCTGGGCCGGCGTGGCGGCACGGCGGCTGCCCGTGGATCCATGACCGCCGGAGCCGTCCGGCGGGATCGATATCGCTGAAACCCGGAGGCGGGGCCGTTCGTTGTGCGGGGTGACGGTAGGTCGCCGACCTTTGGGAGTCGCAGCGTGGACATCACCGGCATCATCTCCGGCCTCATCATCGGCATCGTGATCGGCGCTCTCGGACGGCTCGTCATCCCGGGCCGGCAGCGCATCCCCATCTGGCTCACCATCGTGATCGGCGTGGTCGCGGCCCTGATCGGCACCGCGATCGCGGCCTGGGCGGGCGTGGCGGACACGGCGGGCATCGACTGGATCGAGCTGGCCATCCAGGTCGCCCTGGCGGCACTCGGGGTGTCGCTGACGGTGGGCATGTACGGCAGACGCCGCGAGTGACCCCTGCCGGGCGGCGCGCCGCGAAGGATCCCCTGACCCCTCGCCGGCGGCCGCCCGGGACGCCGGCGAACCGGCCGTTCAGCGAGCAATTCGAGTGACAGGTCAGACGTAGCCGGTGGACCCGTCGGGACGGATGGGCAGGACGCGCTCCCAGCGCACGTAGTCGTCGGTTCCCAGCACCGACTCGTCGATCTCGACGCCCCAGCCCGGCCGGTCGGGCCGCAGCTCCAGGTGTCCGTCCACCGGCAGGTACGGATCGGGACACCAGGTCGTCTCACACGGCTTGTACTCCACCAGCTTGAGCCCGTGGTGCGTGGCGCCGAAGTGCGCGTTCACCGCCGTGGCCAGCGGCCCCATCGGATTGTGCGGCGCCACACCGGCGAAGTGCGCCTCCGCGATCGCGGCGATCCTGCGCATCTGCGCCAGCCCGCCCACCACGCACACGTCCGGCTGGACGATGTCCGCCCCGCCCGCCGTCAGCAGGGCGAGGAAGTCCTGCGGCAGGAACAGCGACTCCCCGGTGGCCAGCGGCACGTCGAGCCGGCTGCGCAGGTGCCCCCAGGCCGGCAGGTACTCGGGCCTGATCGGCTCCTCGAACCAGAGCGGGTCGTACGGCGCCAGCGCATTGCCGAGCTGGATCGCCTGGCGCGGCTCGAAGATGCGGGCGTGCGCCTCGAAGGCGAACTCCCACTCCGGCGGGTGGATGGAGCGGATCTCGGCGAAGTAGTCGGCGGCCTCCTTGCACACGTTGCCCCAGCGGCCCGCGTACAGGTCACGGCGGTAGGGGCTGAGCTTGAAGGCGGTGAAGCCGTACCGTTCGTTGAGCTCCTGGGTGAGGTCGTGGCAGGCCGCCGGGTCGGGGGCGGTGTAGACGCCGCAGTAGACGGGGACGCGGTCGCGTACGTTGCCGCCGAGCAGCATGTACACCGGCAGCCCCGCCGCCTTGCCCGAGATGTCCCACAGGGCCTGGTCGATGGCCGCGATCGCGGCCAGGCCGATGGCGCCCGGCGGGAAGCGCGCCTCCTGCATGAGCCGGCGCACCACGTACTCGACCCGGCGCGGGTCCACGCCCTGGATCTGCTGGAACATGTACTCCAGCACCGGGATCAGCGCGTGGTCGGGCCCGTGGTTGTAGGCCTCGCCCCAGCCGGACACCCCCTCGTCGGTCTCCACCTTCACCAGCAGGCGCGGTCGTACGTCCACCCGCTGCATGTACGTCCGCAACGCGGTGATCTTCATGCTGCTCCTCCCTGCCAGGCGGCCAGGATCGAGGCCACCTCCTCGCGTACGGCGTCCGGCAGTGTCCGGCTCGGTGGCCGCACGTCCCGGCGGCACAGCCCGAGCTGGGCGAGGGCCTCCTTGACCACCGCCACGTTGTCGGCCGAGGCGTCCGTGCCGCGCAGCTCCTCGAACCGCCTGATCCGTTCCCATACCTCCATGGCGGCGGCGTAGTCGCCGGCCCGCAGCGCGTCGCGCATCCGCAGCGTCAGCTCCGGCGCCGCGGTGACCAGCCCGGAGGTGAAGCCGCGCGCCCCGACCGCCCAGTACGCCGGCGTGTACGGCTCCGCCAGCCCGCACAACCACGCGAACCGGTCGAGCCCGGCGTCGCGGGCCACGGAGGCGAACACCACCGGATCGGGCACGGCGTACTTGACGCCGATGACGTTCGGGCACGCCTCGCCCAGCCGCGCGATCTGCTCGCCGGTGACCCGGGGGCTGCGGACGTACAGGACGACGCCCAGCTCGGGCACGGCCTCGGCGATGCGCCGGTGGTAGTCCACCCAGCCGTCGGCCGCGATGTACGGGTGCACGGGCTGGTGCACCATCACCATCCGCGCGCCGTGCTCGCCGGCGTGCCGGGCGGACTCGACGGCCGAGGCCACGTCGAGCCCGACGCCGGCCAGCACGACCGCGTCGTCCCCGGCCGCCGGGACGGTCGACTCCAGCATCCGGCGCCGCTCGTCCGGGGTCAGGGCGTAGAACTCGCCGGTGTTGCCGTTCGGCGTGATCACGCCGACGCCCGCGTCGACGAGCCGGCGGACGAGCTTGACGTTCGCGTCGAGATCGATGCCGCCGGCCCCGTCGAAGGGCGTCACGGTGACGGCCGCGACGTCGGCCAGCCGCTCGGTCAGTGAACGCATGGATCAACCTCTGCTCTCTGCGGGGACCGTCTCGTTCAGCGGCCGGACCTTCACCACGAACCCGTAGATCAGCGTGCCCAGGATGGCCATGAACCCGGCGAACAGCATCGGTCCGGTGTAGGAGTTGCCGCTCAGCGCCAGGAAGAACCCGATGAGGATGGGGCTGATGATGTTGCCGATCTGCGAGCCGAAGTTCTGGAAGCCCGCGATCGAGCCGATCACCGACGGCGAGGGGGCGACCTCGGCCGGCAGGCTGAGGATGGCGGCGCCGGCGAAGGAGTGGGCGCAGTTGCTGACCGACAGCAGGATCATCACGGCCACGGTGCCGTCCACGAACGTGGTCAGCGCGATCGTCGAGGCCAGCAGCATGCCGGTGATGATCGGGATCTTGCGGGCGCGGGAGATGGGGACGCCGCGGCGTACCAGCCAGTCGGAGAAGGCGCCGCCGGCGATCGTGGCGCCCACCCCGAGCACGGCCGGGATGGAGCCGAAGACGCCCAGTTCCAGGAGCGAGAAGCCCCGGGCCTCCATCAGGTAGCTCGGATACCACGTCAGGAAGAACGCGCCGGTCGCCGAGCGGCAGATGTAGCCGAACACCAGCCCCCACACGGTGGGGTAGCGCAGCAGCTCCAGCCAGCGCACGCGTGGCCCGCTCTCGGGCACGGCCGCGTCGCCGCCCTCGATGTAGTCGAGCTCGGCCTGCGAGATGCGGGGGTGTTCCCGCGGCGAGCGGTAGATCATCCACCAGCCGATCACCCACACCATGCCGACGACGCCGATCACGACGAACGCCGCCCGCCAGCCGAACGCCGCCATCAGCGCGCTGACGACCGGCACGGACAGGGCCACGCCGACCTGCTGTCCGGTGTCGAACAGGCTGGAGGCCAGTGCCCGCTCCCTGCGCGGGAACCAGGCGGAGACGACCTTGATGTTGGCCGGCTGCACGGGCGCCTCGCCGATGCCGAGGCCGAGCCGGGTGACCAGCAGCGTGCCGACGCCGTGCGCCAGGGCCGTCGCGGCCGTCCACAGCGACCACCACACGACGGCGATGGGATAGATGAGGCGGGGGCCGAAGCGGTCGAGCAGCCACCCGGAGGGCAACTGGAAGATCGCGTAGGTCCAGAAGAACGAGCTGAGCAGGATCCCTTTCGTGACCTGGTCGAAGCCCAGCTCCTTCTGGATGTCGGTGCCGGCGACGCTGAGGGCGGACCGGTCGAGGTAGGCGATCGCGAGGCCGATGCCCGAAAGGGCGATGATCGACCAGCGGAGTCGGGACCGTGCGGGTCGCGCTGTCGCGGGCACGGCGGGGGCGGGGGTTGCGGAGTTAGACTGCATTCGAGCTCCATGCTGCAGGTCAGTGCAGTGGCCACGCCGGACCACCGGATCGTGAGCCCGAAGACGCCGCGCCAACGGCGTCCCCGGGGATCCGGCCGGTCCGCGTGTTCGAGTGAACGGAGCCGTCTCGCCGGTGTGGTCCGTGGCCGCGGGCCACACCGGACGGCTCTATCGGTACGGGTCTCCCTTCGGTGAAGTCCCTGAAGTCCTAATTCACGCGACTGTAACCGAAACAGCGGTCATATACGAGATGCAATGTACGATATCTTTGCTCCATGAGTGAGGTCATGCCGTCCCTGGTCTTCGCCGGCCGGCCCAGGTCACTGTCCTCGCGGGGCACGATCGTCCTGGAGGCGATCAAGCACGCGATCCTGACCGGCGCGCTCCAGCCGGGGCAGCCGCTCGTCGAAACCGACCTGGCCCAGCAGCTCGGCGTGTCCAAGACGCCCGTGCGCGAGGCCCTCAAGACCTTGGCGGGCGCCGGGCTGGTCACGATGAGCGAGTACAAGGGCGCGGCCGTGCGCACGGTCGACGACGCCCTGCTGGAGTGGGTCTACGACCTGCGCCTGCTGCTCGAGCCCGAGGCGGTCTCGCGTACGGTCGAGCGCGGCGCCGACCTGGCCCCGGCCGCCGAGGCCCTGCGCCGCGCCGACACCTCCGCCGACCGGGCCGAGCGCAGCCTGGCCAACCGCGACTTCCACCGCACCCTCTACGCCGGCTGCGGCAACCCCCTGCTCGTCAGCACCCTCGACTCGCTGCGCGACCAGACCGCGCTGATCTCGGCGGCGGCCTGGGAGCGGGTGCCCACCTGGGAGCGGGAGGCCGACGAGCACCGCGGGATCCTTCAAGCCGCCCAGTCCGGCTCGGCCGCCGAGGCCGCCGGGCTGCTGCGCGAGCACGTGTGCGGCTTCGTCGAGCGCGTCCGGGCCGGCGGCGGCCTCTAGGGTGTGATCCCCGTCTCAGCCTCCTCCGGGCGGCGGCCGGGGTCGCCCCGCGTCCCTAAGATGATCTTCGATCAGCCGGAGGGAAGCGGGGTTCGGTGTCTGGGCAAGAGCGCGTTCGGGCCGTACTGGAGAGCCGGCTCGTGCAGCGGGCGGTCATCCTGGTCATCGTCGTCAACGCCGTCACCATCGGCTGCGAGACCAGCGCGTACCTGATGCAGCGGGCCGGCGGGCTGCTGCACGCCATCGACCGGATCGCGCTCGCGATCTTCACCGCCGAGATCACCGCCCGCCTGTACGCCTACCGCAGGGCGTTCTTCCGCGACCCGTGGAACTGGTTCGACACGATCATCGTGGCCGTCGCGCTCATCCCGGCCTCGGGCCCCACGTCGGTGCTGCGAGCGCTGCGCATCCTGCGGGCACTGCGGCTGGTCTCGGCCGTGCCCAGCATGCGCCGCGTGGTCGGTGCGCTGCTGGCCGCCGTGCCGGGGATGGCCTCGATCATCGGCCTGCTCGTCCTGATGATCTACATCGCGGCGGTCATCGCCACCAAGCTGTTCGGCGACATCGTGCCCGAGCGCTTCGACGAGCTGCCGCGCTCGCTCTTCACGCTGTTCCAGATCATGACGGGCGACGACTGGGGGAACGTCGCGCAGGAGGTCATGGAGGACAAGCCCTGGGCGTGGATCTTCTTCATCGTCTACATCCTGATGTCCACCTTCGTCGCCCTGAACCTGTTCATCGCGGTCGTCGTCAACGCCATGAACGACGTCGAGAACGCCGCCTCCGAGAGCCAGGCCCGCTCGGAGCTCGAGTCGGTCAAGCAGGAGCTCGCGGCGGTGAACGCCAAGCTAGACCAGCTTCTCATCAGGGATCGTCCTGCGGAACTCAGCCCCCGAGCTGATCGTTGACGCGAGCGGCAGACAATCGATCTTCAACAGAAAGAAGAGAGCCGTGGTCTTCAAACGGATGCTGGGTGCGTTCGGCGTCGGCGCGCCCTCGGTGGACACGGTCCTGTCCACCCCGCGGACCAAGCCGGGCGGCACGCTGGAGGGCGAGGTGCGCCTCAAGGGCGGCGACTTCGACGCCGAGATCGAGCACGTCACGCTCGGCCTGGTGGCCAGGGTGGAGATCGAGCACGGTGACGGCGAGGGCGCCGGGCTCGGCGAGTTCGCCCGCTCCCAGGTCTCCGGCCCCTTCACGCTGCGCAAGGGCGAGGAGCGCGTCATCGGCTTCCGGTTCCCGGTGCCGTGGGAGACGCCGATCAGCGAGATCCAGGGGCGGCCGCTGACCGGCATGGCGATCGGCGTACGGACCGAGCTGGCCATCGCCAAGGCCGTGGACAAGGGCGACCTCGACATGACGGCGATCGAGCCGCTGCCGTCCCAGCTCCAGATCCTGGAGTCGTTCCTGAGCCTCGGCTTCGCCTTCCGCTCCGCCGACCTGGAGGCCGGCCGGCTCTACGGAGTGCCGCAGGACCTGCCGTTCTACCAGGAGATCGAGTTCTACCCGACGGGCCGCTACGCCGGGCTGGTCGGCGAGATCGAGGTCACGTTCGTGGCCGACCCGGCGGGCCTGCACGTGGTCATGGAGGCCGACAAGCGCAGCGGCCGCTACTCCTCGAGCGACGCCATCGGCCGCTTCCACGTCAGCCACGACGACGCGCTGCGCACCGACTGGGACGCCGAGCTCGGACGCTGGCTCGACGGCCTCTCCCAGCACGGCCACCCGGGCGGCCACGGCGGCGGCTTCGGCCACTACGACGACGATCACCACGGGCACCACGGGCACCACGGGCACCACGGGCACCACGGGCACCACGGGCACCACGGGGGCCACCATGGAGGCCCGGGCCTCGGCATGGTGGCCGCGGCCGGCGCCGCCGGCGTGGTCGGCGGCCTCGTGGCCGGCGAAGTGGTCGAGGAGGTCGTCGAGGAGTTCTTCGAGGGCGACGAAGGCGGCGACTGGTAACAGCGCGCACTCCGGTGGAGAGCGTCAGGCTCTCCACCGGTCAGCGGCCGCTCCACTTGATCTCGTACGGCCCCAGCGCGTACTCCTTGCCGTCCACCGTCGTGCTGACGTCGCCGCCGGTGGTGTTGACCAGCACGAGCCGCTCCGGCTGCGCCAGCACCCGGACGGCCGCGTCACTCGAGGTGACGGGGTCGAGCCGCGCCGCGGCCGGGAACCACCGGGTGAACTCGGCGAGAAGCTTCCCGGTGCCCGTCTCGGCCCCGCTGCGCGGGTCCCACAGGCAGGCCGGGCAGGTGCCCTCCTTGGCCTGCGGGTTCCAGTAGAGCGCGGTGGCGGCGCCGCTGCGGGCGAACTCGATCATCGAGGCGGCCTGGACGGCCAGGCGCTTGGGCTCGGCCCACTTGGTGCCGTCCTCGGGCACGAAATACCACTCCGACCACCAGATCGGCATGTCGCCGGTCTTCTCGCGCAGCCACTGGGTGACCGCCCCGAACTTGCCCAGCGCGCCGAACTCGTCGGGCAGCAGCTCGTGGGCGTCGGTGACCGAGGCGCCGTCGACGACGATGAAGTCGGCGCCCTTCTTGTTCTCGTACCAGTAGTTGAAGGCGTCCAGGACGTTCTGGTTGACGACGCCCCAGTCGCCGCGCAGTTCGGAGTCGCCGCCCTTGTTGCTGTCGAAGCCCAGGTACGGGCCGCCGATCTGGGCGTCCGGCCGGGCCTTCTTCACCGCGTCGTAGACCTTGTTGTACATCTCGGTGTAGCCCTTGTAGTCCGCGGGCTTGGAGTGGTCCTTCCAGAAGCCCTTGAACTCGTTCCACACCATGAAGTACTTGACGTCCTTGTACCGCGTGGCCACGGCCGCCGCGAGCTTGGCGAAGTCGTCGAAGTGCTCGGGGTAGGGGGCGTCCTCCAGGTGCTCGGCCCAGGCCGAGTCCTCGGTGGGGCCTTCGGGGCCGCCCTTCATCCAGTCGGGGGCGCAGCAGAGCGTGATGATCGGCGTGGCGCGCGACTGCCGCATGAGGTTCATCCGGCTGTCGAGGTCCTCCCAGAAGTACTCCCCCGGGTACGGCTCGGGGTTGAGCGCGCCGAAGCCCATGATGTGCTGGTTCTGCAGCATCGGGGTACGCGCGAGCGAGCCGGCCACGTCCTGCTCGAACTCCCGGGTGATGTTGTTGGCGCTGATGCCCGTGTGCGTGAACCCCCAGCGCTGCCAGCCGTCCGGCACCTCCGGTGGCTTGACCGACCCCGTGGTCGCCTCCGTCGTCGCGGCCGGGGACTCCTGCGCCGGCGGAGCGCTCTGCCGGGGCTCGGCGCCCTGGCCGCAGCTCGCCACGACGAGTGCCATGACCGCCGTCACCGCGGCCGAGACGGTCAGCCGGCCGAGCCGCCGCCTCGTCGATCCCTCGCTTCTCGTCGCCACTCGAACCTCACCCGATCCATGCCGTCCGGTCGCCGCCTGTAGCGTTCCATGGGCGATACGAAAGGGGCATATGCACGGACCTCTTTCACAGGCAATCGTTACCGTCGCGTGTTAACGGGTGTCGTCGAGGCAGACGGCGGGCAGCGGGAACCAGCGCAGCCGCTCGAACTCGCCCGGCAGTCCCGGTGACCTGCGGTCGATCTCGTCGGGCAGGCCGTCCAGCAGCTTGCGCGCCTGGTCGAGGTAGCTCGCGAGCACGTCCTCGCCGGCCCTGGCCCGGGGCGCCGGGCCGGCGTCGTAGCGCAGGCCGGACAGGCGCAGCGGCGGCTCGGCCGGCCCCAGGTGGTGACGCCACAGGCCGGTACGCGGCTCGAACCGGTAGTCGGGCAGCAGCCGGTGCCCCGCCGTGGCGACCAGGTCGACGGCGTCGATGAGGTAGTCGCGGACGGTGTCGGAGATGAAGTAGTTGAAGTTGACGCGTACCCAGCCGGGCTTGATGCCCTCGCACCCGAGCCCGATCTCCTGCTGGAACTCCAGGGAGCGGGCGGAGTCGATGTCCAGCAGCCGATGGCCGTACGGGCCCGCGCACGAGCAGCCGCCCCTCGACTGGATCCCGAACAGGTCGTTCAGCACCGCCACGACGTAGTTGTGGTGCAGGAACAGGCCGCCGCCCGCGCGTACGCGGATCGAGACGATCGACAGCCGGCGCGAGTCGCGGTCGCCGAGGATGTCGATGTTCGGACGGCGGCCCCACCGCTCCAGCGCCCGCTGCCAGAGGCGCTCCTCGCGGGCCTGGATGAGGTCGGTGCCCACGGCCTGCTTGAGGCCGAACACCAGCCCGGCGCGGATCGACTCGATGATGGCGGGGGTGCCGCCCTCCTCGCGGGCGATCGGGTCGTCCAGGTAGCGGTGCCCGGTCGGGTCCACGAACAGCACGGTCCCGCCGCCGGGCGCGGTCGGCACCCGGTTGGCGACCAGCTCCCGCCGGACCACGAGGACGCCCGGCGTCTGCGGGCCGCCGACGAACTTGTGCGGGGACAGGAAGATCGCGTCCTTGTGGTCGGCGCGGCCGGGCGCACTGGCCGCCATCCGGATGGGCACGTACGGGCCGGCCGCCGCGTAGTCCCAGAACGACAGCGCGCCGTGCTCGTGCAGCAGCGCGGCGATGCGCTCGGTGTCGGACAGGATGCCGGTCACGTTGGAGGCGGCCGAGAAGCTGCCGATGAGCAGCGGGCGGCCGGCGTGGCGGGTCAGGTGCCGGCGCAGGTCGCCGAGGTCGATGTGGCCGTCGCGGTCCTCGCCGATGACGACGGTCTCGGCGATGGACTCGCGCCAGGGCAGCTCGTTGGAGTGGTGCTCGTACGGGCCGACGAACACGACCGGCCGCTCGCCGGGCGGGAGGTGGGGGGCGTACCGGCGGGGGACGCGTAGTTCGAGGATGCCGATCAGCTTGTTGACGGCCGCGGTCGCGCCGGAGCCGCAGAAGACGACCAGGTCGTCGGGGCCGCCGCCGACGGCGTCGCGGACGATCCCGCGGGCCTCCTCGCGTAAGCGGCTGGTCTGCAGGCCGGTGCCGGAGCTCTCGGTGTGGGTGTTGGCGTAGCGCGGCAGCACCTGGTCGCGGATGAAGTCCTCGATGAAGTCGAGGGACCTGCCCGAGGCGGTGTAGTCGGCGTAGGTGATGCGGCGGGGCCCGTACGGGCCTTCGAGCACCTCGTCGTCTCCGATGATGCCGCGCCGGATGCGCTCCAGCAGCGGAGACGTCGGCGGATCCCCCATGTCGTTCACCACCCTGCCAGGATCGCTCACCGCGGCCCCGGGGGTAATCCCCTGTCTCGGTCGGGACGTGTCCGGTCAGGTCATTACTCGATCGCCCAGGCGAGGTGGCCGTCGGGGCGTACCAGTGCGGCGCGGACGCGGGCCCAGCCGTCGGGCGGGCCGGCCAGGCGGACGTCGTGGTGGTCGGCCTGCGGGCCCGCCCTGTGGCCGCCGCCCGACAGGTCGAGCAGGACGTGGCGGCCGGTGTGCATGAGGGCGTACAGGCGGGTGCCGTCGGTGAAGGCGAGGTCGGGGACGCGGGTGCCGGTCAGCGGGTGGGCGGGCGTCCGGCCGGCGGGCGGGGCGTAGCGGACGTCGAGTGCGGACAGGCGCTCGGCGAGGGTCCGCGACAGCTCCGGGAGGTCGGCGACGAGGCCGCCGACGAACGCGCGCAGGGCCCGGCCGTCGGCGGAGAAGGCCGTCATGAGCGCGGTCTGGGCCTGGGTGTGCCGCAGCAGGTCCACGCCGACGGGGTGACGTTCGGCGTGGTAGGTGTCCAGCAGATCACCGGAGGCACGATGAGGGTCCGGCAGGGCGCCGGAGGCACGGGAGGGGTCCGGCAGGTCGCCGGTGGTGCCGCGGACCGTGGCGGCGAGCTTCCAGCCCAGGTTGGCGGCGTCCTGGAGGCCGATGTTGAGACCCACCCCGCCGGCCGGGAAGTGCATGTGCGCGGCGTCTCCGGCCAGCAGGATCCGTCCCCGGCGGTATTCGGTGGCCTGGCGGGCGGCGTTGCCGAAACGGGACAGCCACCGGGGGTCGCGCATGCCGTGGTCGGTCCCGAGCAGGCGCCGGACCTTGTCGCGGAGCCGTTCGAGGGTCAGCTCTCCGGGGTGCTCCCGGCGCAGGTCCTCGGTGCTCAGGCCGGCGAAGCGGTGGACGCCGCCGGGCAGCGGCACCACCATCAGGCCGCCCTCCTCCCCCCACGCGCTGAACGGCCGGTCGGGCGGGTCGTCGAGGACGACGTCGCCCAGCCAGCCCCATGCCGTGGCCTCGGAGCCGGGGAAGCCGATCCCGGCCGCCCGCCTGACCGTGCTGCGGGTTCCGTCGCAGCCGGCGACGTAGGAGGCGCGCACGTCGTACGGCCCCTCCGGCCCCTCGACCCGCACGGTCACCGCGTCGGCCCCCTGCTCCAGGCCCGTCACCCGGTGGCCGCGCAGCACCGTCGCGCCCAGCGCCACGGCGTGCTCCTCCAGGAGCTCCTCGGTGCGCGCCTGCGGCAGGAAGAGCGTGAACGGGTACGGGGTGTCCAGGACGCCGAAGTCCATGCGCTCGTCCAGCGAGGCGAAGTGCCCGGTCGGCACCGGCATCCCGGCGGCCACGAAGCGGCCGGCGATCCCGCGCATGCCGAGGATCTCCAGTGTCCTGGGGTGCACGGTGACCGCCTTGGAGTGCGGGTTCCGCGCCCGCAGGCTCTCCAGCACGGTCACCGGTACGTCGCGCAGCCGCAGCTCGGCCGCCAGCCACAGCCCGGTCGGCCCGGCGCCGACGACGATGACGGGATCCATGGAAACCTCCTTGGTCGCTGACCAACAACGCGCCCTGAGTAAACTAGGTCAGTGACCAAAAGGCAAACGGCCGACACCGTCGTGACGGCGGCCCTGCGACTGCTGGACGAGCAGGGGCTGGAGGCCGTCACGACGCGTGCCGTCGCCGGGCTCCTCGGCGTGCGCATGAACACCGTGCTGTGGCACGTCAAGACCAAGGCCAGGCTGCTGGAGCTGATGGCCGACGCGGTCACCGCCGAGATCTCGCTGGACGGCCTGCCCGGGTCCGCGCCGGAGCGGGCCAGGGAGCTGATGCGCCGCTACCGCCGCGCGCTGATGGGCCACCGTGACGGGGCGGCCCTGGTGGCGGGCACGTACGCGGCCGAGCCCGCCACCCTGCGCTTCTCCGACGCGGTCATCGCCGCGCTGCTGGACGCGGGCGCGACGCCGCGCGAGGCGGCGTGGACGCTGACGGCGATGGTGTACTTCACGCTCGGCCTGGCCCAGGAGGAGCAGGGCCTCGACCGGGAGGACGAGCCCCGGCTGCGCGCCGCCGTGGCGCGGGGCTCCTATCCGGCCCTGCGCGAGGCCCTCGACCACCTCATCGACGGCACCTTCGACGAGCGGTTCGAGGACGGGCTCAACCGGATCCTGGCCACGTGAGCAGCGCGAGCGGGAAGGCCCGCGCGAGGGCCTGATAGCCGGCCGGGCCCAGGTGGAGGTGGTCCCCCTCGTCGTACGCCGCCGGCAGCCGGCCCGGCGCGGCCGGGTCGCGGACCGCGCGGTCGAAGTCGATGACGGCGTCGTAGCGGCCGGAGTCGCGGATCCAGGCGTTGACCGCCTGCCGGGCCGCCTCCCGGTGCCCCTCGGGGTCGTCGTAGGGGTCGTGGCCGCCGAAGGGGGTGAGCGTGGCGCCGTACACGAGGAGGTCACGGGCCTGGGCGCGCAGGATGATCTGCTCGTAGGCGGCGATCAGCTCCTCGGCCACCCCCCGCTGCGCCCGCGCGGTGGGCTCGGCCGTGCCGAGGTCGTTGACGCCCTCGAAGACGGCCAGGAAGCGGGCCCCGCTCTGGGCGAGCACGTCGCGGTCGAGCCGGGCCAGGGCGCTCGGGCCGAGGCCGTCGTTCAGCACGCGGTTGCCGCCCGCGCCCTGGTTGACGATGGCGACGCCGCCGCGCAGGCGGTCGAAGAGCAGGTCGGGCCAGCGGTCGTTGCCGTTGGTGGTGGAGCCCCGGCCGTCGGTGAGGGAGTCGCCGAGCAGGACGAGGGCGGCCGTGTCGCGGCCGGACCACACCTCGACGCCGCTGAGCAGGTACCAGTGGTCGACGGCGGTCGCGCCGGGGAGGTCCCCGGCCTCGGTGTGGTCGCCCGCGACCAGATGGGAGGTGGTCCTGGAGCCGGGGTGCGAGGTGAGGTCGGAAGAGGCCTGGCCGTCGGCGAGGTAGACGGTCACGGCCAGGACGGAGCCGGGGGCCACCGCCAGGTCCACGGGGTCCGAGACGACGTGTGCGCCCCTCGGGACGACCGCCCGGCCGCGGCCGGAGAACGTCACCGGCCGCGCGCTTCCCGGCCGGATCGTGCTCCCGCCCGCCCCGCCGGCCGGAAGCGCCACCGAGACGCGGGTGATCGGCAGCGGCGCGCCGCCGAACGCGTTGGACAGGCGCAGCCGCACGCGCGGGCCGCCGGCCGACACGCGTACGGTCTGCCGCAGCGTGGTGTCGGCCAGCACCAGGCCGTCCTTGGCGTACGGCGGGGGCGGCATGTTGGCGGGCTCGGTGAGCTGCGGCATCGCCGCCCATGTGGTGACCCAGTGCCCCATGCCCGCCCTTTCCGAAGAAACTTTCGGCACCATACCGAACCTTTCAACGGGCATGTCGCCGGGGTGCCTATTCGCGTTTTTTACCCCTGCTTGTCGATCGGGTCATAGGCCCGCCGGCGCCGGCCGCCTATGGTCGCCAGCATGGACTCTCGAGAGGCCGCCGAGCGGGAGTCGATCCTGCGGTCGGCGACCCGGCTGTTCTCCGCGCTGGGCTACGACGGCACGTCCATCGCGCAGATCGCCGACACCGCCGGGCTGGACGCCGAGCGCCTCACGACGTACTTCCCGACCAAGCGCCGGCTCTACCTGGACGTCATGGGACGGGCCCACCGGTTCCTGGCGGACGTCATCGAGGCACGGGCGAAGGAACTGCTGGCCGCCCCGCCCGAGCAGCGGGCCGAGGCGCTGCACCGGTTCGTCGACGGCTACATCGACCTCGTCGCCGACCATCCCGAGGTGCCCGCGCTGTGGGCGCACCGCTGGCTGTCGGACGCCTGCGACATCGGGGACCCGGACTCCCACAACGCCCAGCCGCTGGCCCAGTTCGCCGTGGACAGCATGACCGCGATGGCGGAGGCGGCCGGGGCGGACCCGCTGTACACCACGTACACGATGATCTGGTGCATCCACGGGTTCACGCTGAGCGGGGTGCTCGACGGGTCGGGTGAGCGGCACGGCGTCCACGACGTCCGTCAGTTGCGGCGCTTCCGGGCGCACATGCACCAGTTGCTCGAACGGGAGCTCCGCCTGCCTTCGCCCCCGTAGGCCGTCGGAGGGCGGGGACGACCTGCCCAGAGCATTGACGTAGAGTAAGTTATTCACTCCTTTACTGCGTGTATTCTGCCATTATGAGCGGTTTCAAGTGCCGGCCGTGCTCACGTTGCGTGAGCGGGACGTGTTGAGGCGGTGCTGGACGGAAGCACCTCGCATCCGGGCGCGGCGAACGACTCGCAGCGCCTGGACGAGCTGCTGATCCAGGCCGCGGTCAACGCCGGGGCGCACATCGGGGCCGTCTACCTCCTGGACGAGGCGCACCGGGTCCTGCAGATGGTGACCCAGGTCGGGCTGCCCGCGCCGATCGGCCGGGCGTGGTCCAGGATCAGGACGAACGACCCGCTGCCGGTGCCCGCATCGGTCCGTGAGCGGCGGCTGATCTGGATCAGTGGCCGCGAGCAACTGGCCCGGGAGTTCCCAGCGGCGGCGATGGGCCTGCCGTACCATTTCGCGTCGGCGTTCGCCCCCATCCGCACCGGCGACACCATCTGGGGCTGTTTCCTGCTCCTGTGGCCGGCCGGTCACGCGGCCGACCTCACCCCGCACCAGGTTCAGGTCATCGAGCGGGCCTGCGCCGAGATCGGCGAGCTGCTCGACGGCGCGGCCGAGGCGGGCCGGCCGATCACCGCCGGGTCCCAGCCCCGCATGCTCGACCCGCACCCCGTGCAGGAGGTCAACCCGCGCGCCGACCTGATCGCGCTCGAAGTCCTCAACCGCCTGCCCGAGGGATACTGCTCGCTGGACGTCGAGGGCCGCGTGACGCTCATCAGCGCGCCGGCCTGCGACATGCTCGAGACCCCCGTGTCCGAGCTGAACGGCCGGCGCCTGTGGGAGGCGCTGTCCTGGCTGGACGACCCCGAGGCCGAGGACCGCTACCGCGCCGCCGCCGTCAGCCGCCAGGTCACCTACTTCACCACCCGCAACCCCTCGGGCCGTCACCTGGCCTTCTGGCTCTACCCCGCCCTGACCGGCATCACCGTGCGCATCACCCCCGGCACGTCGAAGCGCTCCCCCGGGCTCGCCATCGGCCGCGACCGGCCCGGCCGGCTGATCGCCGTGCACGAGATCCTGCAGTTGTCGACCAGCCTCACCAGGGCGGTGACCGCCCAGGAGGTGATCGAGCTGGTCGCCAACCACGTCATGCCGGTCTACGACGTGCAGGCCCTGGCCATCCTGACCACCAGGGGCGACCGGCTGCACGTGGAGGCCTCGCGCGGCTACAGCCAGCAGGCCGTGGAGGAGTTCGACGGCCGGCCCGCGATCCCGGCGATCTCCTCGGCCGAACCGTTCGACCCCACCCAGCCGCGGTTCTTCGCGTCCTGGGACGAGCTGCGCCGTACCTATCCGGACGCCATCCGCTCCGACGACATGAGCGCGTGGGCGTTCCTGCCGCTGGTCACCTCGCGCAGGTCCATCGGCACCTGCGTCCTGGCCTACGACCGGCCGCACCGCTTCACCGTCGACGAACGGGCCTCCCTCACCGCGCTCGCCGGGCTGATCGCCCAGGCGTTCGAGCGGGCCCGCCTGTACGACTCCAAGCAGCAGCTCGCCCAGTGCCTGCAGGCGAGCCTGCTGCCCCACGAGCTGCCCCACCTGCACGGGTTGGAGGTGGCGGCCTGCTACGTGCCCGCCATGCCGGGGATGGACATCGGTGGCGATTTCTACGACCTGATCCGCCTCACCGACACGCAGGTCGCGGCGGTCATCGGTGACGTCCAGGGCCACGACGTGACCGCCGCCGCCCTCATGGGCCAGGTCCGCACGGCCATCCACGCCCACGCCAGCGCCGGGGCCACCCCCGGCGAGGTGCTCACGCACACCAACCGGCTGCTCGTCGAGCTGGCCCCCGACCGCTTCACCAGTTGCCTGTACGTCAGCCTCGACCTGAGCGAGCGCACCGCGTGCGTGGCCAGCGCCGGGCACCTCCCGCCGCTGCTCGGCCGGCCCGGCGCCGCCGCCGAGATCATCGACACCTCACCCGGCCTGCTGCTCGGCATCGATCCCGACGCCGAATACCCGACCGCGGAGGTGCCCCTGCCGCCCGGTTCGGTACTGATCCTCTACACCGACGGGCTCATCGAGGAGCCCGGCGTCGACCTGGGCGACGCGATCGAGGCCCTGGCCGCGCGCTTCGTCCCGAGGCACGGCCAGGCCCTGGACGACCTGGCGGAGTCGCTCATCGAACCGGTCGCGGCGCAGCGCTCGGACGACATCGCGGTGCTGCTCCTGCGCTGCGGCTGATCACCGTCTGGTCGTCAGCCGCAGCACCGCCTTGCTCGACGACAGCTTGACGATGCGCACCTGGATACCGTTGACCGACCCCGAGGAGCCACGGCCGAGCAGCGCCTGCGACATCACCCCCGGGCCGGTGCCCTTCACGCGCACGGTGGAGCCGGTGAAGCTGATCGCCAGCCTGGTGATGCCGAACCGGGGGCTGATCCGGAACGACACCGACTTGGTGAGGGTGAGCTTGCACTTGCCGTCGTAGCAGGCCCGCAGGTTGGGCTTCGCCGCGGCAGTGGCGGTGGTCGTGGTCGTGGTAGTGGCGGCGGGGGTCAGGGCGAGGGACGCTGTCATCACGAGGGCTGTGGTCATCGTGGCGAGCATGATCCTCCTTGCTCTCCTTGGGGGAAACCGTCAGCGCTGCCAGTCAAGCCCATTATGCCCGGACATATCGCCAGTTCCAGGCCGTCCGCTGGTCCGGCCGCGTGGCGCGCGGCGCGTTCATATGGCGAATTCATGGCCGTTTTATGGCGGCCCACCGCAGATTGGTCGGAACGCGGAAGGAGACTCGGCGCCGAGGAGGAGCGATGCGGATCGTACTGAAGGAATGCGCGTGGGAGCCGCTGGGCGGAGAGCTGCTCGTCCTGACCGACCCGCGCGAGGTGATCCGGCTGCGTGACCAGGACGGCCAGGTGGGGGCGCTGCTGACGGCGCTCGATGAGGGGCCGGGCACGGTGGCCGGGCTCCGCGACCGGCTGGCGGCGGCCGGCGTCGAGCTCGACGAGGACGCCGTGCGCGCGGCGATCGAGGGGCTCGACGCGCTGGGGCTCGTCGAGTGCGAGTCCGACCTGACGCTCGGCGATCCCGCCCTGGACGCCAGACACGCCTCCACCCTCGCCTTCTTCGGCCCGTACGCCACCCTCGACCGCCCCCGGGCCGACTTCGTGAACCAGCTCAGACGCTCGCACGTGCTCGTCGCCGGCGTCGGCGCCACGGGCTCGTCGCTGGTGCAGTGCCTGGCCGGGCTCGGCGTCGGCAGGCTGACGCTGGTCGACAGGGGCGAGGTGGAGCCGGGCGACTTCGCCGGGCAGTTCCTCTACCGCCACGCCGACATCGGCGCGTCCAAGGCGGAGCGCGCCGCCGCCTGGGTACGCGCCTACGACCCGTGCGCCGAGGTGCGCCCCGTGGACCGGTGGATCTCCGGCCCCGACGACCTCAAGGACCTGCTCGACGACGTGGACCTGGTGGCGGGCGGCCTCGACGGGCACCCCGAGGCCCACCTGTGGGTCAACGAGGCCGCGGTGCGCGCGGGCTTACCGCTGGTGGTGGGCGGGGCGACCCGGTCGGAGATCACGTACTGCTCGGTCGATCCCGGCCGGACGCCGTGCGTCCAGTGCGACGAGAACAACCATCCGGCGGGCGCGGGCGGCTTCGCCGAGCGCGCCAGGGGACGGCTGACGGCGCGGACCGCGCTGATCGGCCCGCCGGCCCTGCAGATCGGGTCGCTGATCGCGTACGAGGCGCTGCGTTATCTCACCCGCTTCGAGGAGCCGCGGGCCGCGGGCGCGCTCATCACGCTCGACCCGAGTAACGGGATGGTCCAGGAGCACCGGCCCTTCACCCCGGACCCCGGCTGCCCGGTGTGCCCGCGCTGAGCACCAGCCGGAACGCCGCGCTCAGCGCGGGTCGCGGCGCAGCGGATGGTCGGCCGGGACCTGCACCAGGACGATGCGGTGGCCGTCGGGATCGGCGATCCACAGCTCGATGAGCCCCCACGGCTCCTGGCGGGCCTCGCGCAGCACGGTGACGCCCTCCTGCCGGAGCCGTTCCTGCTCGCGGGCCACGTCGCGCACCTGCAGCCAGAGCGACACCCCCGGGCCGGGCCCGTCGCCGCACTGCCCGGACAGCTCCAGGAAGCCCTGGCCCAGGAAGAAGACCACACCGGGATGGTCGGGCGGGCCGAACTCGCGGTAGACGGCCAGGCCGAGCGTCTCGGCGTAGAAGCGGCGGCTGCGCGCGGGGTCGTTCGGACGCAGCAGCACCCGGCTGCTCAGCACCTCCATGCGTGCTCTTCTTCCCCGCAACACCACGGAAAACGCGCACGGCCCGGCCACGGGCGACGGTTGATGCCGTACCTTTTCCAACCATCAGCGTCCCTATGGTGCAGAGAGGCTCTTGAATGGACTTCGGCCTGTTGTGCGTGCACGCCCACCCCGACGACGAGGCGATCTGGACGGGCGGAACCCTGGCGAGATACGCCGACGAGGGCGCCAGGACGGCGGTCGTCACCTGCACGTGGGCCGAGGGCACGCGCCGGGCCGCCGAGCTGGAGCGCTCCCTCGACCTTCTCGGGGCCGGCAAGCCGAGGCTGCTCGGCTACGCCGACGCCCGCAACGCCGACTCCGCGCCCGGCGCGCCGCGCTTCGTGGACGTCCCGCTGGACGAGGCCGTGGGGCGGCTGGTCGAGCACATCAGGAGCGTGCGGCCCGACGTCGTGCTCACCTACGACGGCTACGGCTCCTACGGCCACCCCGACCACGTCCACGCGCACCGCGTGACCATGGCGGCGGTCGAGGCGGCCGGCTACGACCAGCTCTATCCCGAGGCCGGCGACCCGTGGCGGCCGCGCGCCCTCTACCTGTCGGCCATCCCGCGATCCGTCGTGGCGGCGCACTGGGAGGCCGTCTTCGGCGCTCCCCCCGAGCCGGGCCAGACGCTGCCGGGAGTGCCGGACGACCAGGTCACCACGCACCTGGACGTCTCTCGGTGGGCCGAGCGCAAGTGGGCGGCGATGCACGCGCACGAGTCCGAGGTGGGGCGGGGGGCGTCGATGACCATGCTGACCGCGCTGCCCGAACAGGCCCGCGCCCAGATGTTGTCGAACGAGTGGTACCGCCGCATCGCCTACACCGGTCCCCGCGAAGAGGCCCTCTCGTAACGGCATGGCCGTCACCGCCGCCCACCGGAGCGGGCGGCGGTGACGCCTCACACGACGGCCCCGCTGCCCTCCCGGGCGCGCGGCGTGCGGGGCTTGGGGGGTTCGGGGGCCGGGCGGCGGTCGTACCTGGCGAGCAGGATCGCCGCGGGACCGGCCACGAACGCCGACGACAGCGTGCCGACCACGATCCCGGACACCAGCGCGATCGCGAAGTCGCGCAGCGAGTCGCCACCGAAGGCCATCAGGGCGAGCAGGATGAACAGCGCCCCGAGCCCGGTGTTGACCGTGCGCGGCATGGTCTGCAGGATCGCGCCGTTGACCGCCGCCGCGAACGGCTCGCCGCGCCGCGCCGTCCACAGCTCCCTGACCCGGTCGAACACCACCACCTTGTCATTGACCGAATAGCCGACGATGGTCAGCATCGCCGCCAGGAAGACGCCGTCGATCGGCTTGCCCAGCCAGGCGAACATGCCGGCCACCACGAGCACGTCCAGCACCAGCGCCAGCACCGCCGCCGCCCCGAACGTCCACCTGAACCGGACGGCCAGGTACGTGAGCTGCATGGCCACCGCCACCCCCAGCGCGATGAGGGCGTTGCGGCGCAGCTCCTCGCCCAGGCTGGGCCCGATGAACTCCTCGCGCCGCTTGGTCACCTCACCGGCCTGCGCCTCCAGCGCCTGCTCGATCCTGGCCACCTCCTCGATGCCGAGCCGCCCGGCGCGTACCGTGACGCCGTCGCCGGACGCCTGCACCACCGCCGAGGGGAACCCGGCCCGCGTGACCGCCTGCCCGGCGGCGTCGGCCGAGAGCGGCCGGCTGGTGGCGAACTCCACGAGCCGCCCGCCGGTGAACTCCACGCCGAAGTTCAGCCCGCGGGCGGCCAGCCCGGCGACGGCCACCGCCACGAGCCCGCCCGCCACCGCCAGCCACACCTTGCCCGCCTTCATGAGCTGCGGGTTCCTGCGCGTCAGCCACGTCCGTACGGCTCCGGCCGAGCCGAGCCCCGACAGCCGGGGCCCGACCCTGTCGATGACGGCGTGGGCGAGCACGCGGGTGATGAGCATGGCCGACACCAGCGAGGCCAGCACGCCGACCGCCAGCGTCACGCCGAAGCCCTTGACCGGCCCGGAGGCCAGCCAGAACAGCAGCCCGGCGGCGATCAGGGTGGTGACGTTGGAGTCGGCGATCGCGCTCCAGGCGTTCTTGAAGCCCCGGTCGAGCGCCGACCGCAGCCCGCGGCCCGGCGCCTGGCCGTACTCCTCCCTGGCCCGTTCGAAGACGAGCACGTTCGCGTCGATGGCCATGCCGATGGCCAGCACGAACCCGGCCAGCCCCGGCAGCGTGAACGTCGCCCCCATCGCCACCAGCGCGGCATAGGAGATCAGGCCGTAGCAGAGCAGGGCGATGGCCGACAGCAGCCCGGCCAGGCGGTAGACGGCGACGATGAACACGGCGGTCAGGATCAGCCCCGCGATCGCCGCCTTCGCGCTGGCGTCGACGGCCGCCGCGCCGAGCGTCGGGCCGACCGTACGCTGCTCGACCAGGTCCAGCGGCACGGGCAGCGCGCCGCCCTTGATCAGCACGGCCAGGTCGCGCGCCTCCTCATGGGTGAACGACCCGGTGATGTCGGCGCGCCCGCCGGGGATCCCGGCCTCACAGGG
Source organism: Nonomuraea sp. NPDC050643 (assembly GCF_040654715.1). Taxonomy (NCBI): domain Bacteria; kingdom Bacillati; phylum Actinomycetota; class Actinomycetes; order Streptosporangiales; family Streptosporangiaceae; genus Nonomuraea; species Nonomuraea sp. NPDC050643. The sequence goes on from NZ_JBFAIM010000032.1 coordinate 110,411, forward strand.
CACCGACGGGTCGAGCGGCGGCGAGGAGATGACCTCCTTGTCGAGCACGATGGCGATCCGCCGCCCCGGGTCGTCCTGCGGCCGGCAGGCGGCCGCGCCGGTCAGCCGCTGCCAGGCGCCAGCGTCGCGGAATTCGAGGCCGACCCACCAGCCGGGGCCGCGCTGGGGGTCGCTCTGCTCGACGGCGTCGCTCACCCCGTCCCCGGTGATGGCCGCGGGCCCGAGCTTGAGCGGGGCGCCGTTCTCGTCGCGTACCGCCGCCCGGTCGCCGGGCTCGGCCGCGCCCTGCACAGGGTGGAACGCGAGCTGCGCGGTGCGGCCGATGACCTCGGCCGCCTGCGACGGGTCGAGCACGCCCGGCAACTCGACGATGATCCGCCGCTCGCCGGAGCGGACCAGGGTGGGATCGACCACGCCGAGCGCGTCGGCCCGCTGGCGCAGCACGTTGATCGCCCGCTCGGTGGACTCGGCGTCGGCCTGGACCGTGGGCGAGTTCTTCGTCTCGAAGACGAGCTGGGTGCCACCGCGTAAGTCCAGACCCAGGCGTGGCGCGGTGGTGAGGGTGAGTATCACTGAGGTCGCGATGACGGCGAGCGCCGCCAGCGCACGCCAAAAAGGCGCACGGAACATGGAAGCCTCCACAGGCTCAGAAGTGCAGGAAAGAAGCGCTTCAGAACGCTGCGGAGGGAGGCGCCCTGGCCGGCGCGGCGATCGGCCGGCGGAGGGCGGGCGCGTCGGCGGAGCCGGACGCGACGATGGCGGCCCACGGGTGCCGGAAGCCGGGCAGCCCGGCGTCGAGCACGGCCGCGCCGGGCCCGGTGACGCCGTGGAGGCCGGTCCACGCGCGCATCGCGGGGGCCGGGTGGGGGACCTGCCGCATCCCCGACTGCTGCTGCTCGGCCCGCCAGGAGACGGCCTGGACGGCGGCGACCTGCTGGACGACCTGCGCGTGAGCGGTGGCCGGCAGGAACCAGGACAGGACGAGGAGCAGCGCGGCGGAAAGCCTCGTGCGCATGTCGCTCCCCTCCCCTCGGGGCTCACCCTAATCGAAGGACCACCCGAACCGGCCACCCGCCGAGCACGGGGACCGGGCGATGGTGAGAACCGGCCCGACCGGGCGTCGCCGGCTCAGCCGGCGCCCGAAGCTCGGGCCGGTGCCGGTGCCGGTGCCGGTGCCGGTGCCGGTGGCTCAGGCGGGGGCCGGGGGTTCTGGCTGCGCGCCGGAGGCCAGCAGGGCGGCCCGCCGCTCGATCGCGCCGCCCCATCCGTCGGGCACCACCGTGAAGCGCCCCTCCCCCACGGCCGCCAGAGCCGCGGCGGCGATGTCGGCCGGGTCCTCGCCCTCGGGCGACATTCCGGTGCGGACGAGCGCGGGGCAGAGCATGGTCACCCCGATGGGCGTGCCGGCCAGGCCCTGGGCGGTCTGCTCGGCGAGGGCGACGACGGCGTGCTTGGCGGCCGCGTACGCCCCGCCGACGGCGAACGTCACCAGCCCCGCCAGCGAGGCGGTGATCAGGACGTGCCCGGGCCGCTCCGCCGCGAGCAGCCGGGGCACGAAGGCGCGCAGCCCGTTGACCACGCCGCCCACGTTGACCGCGAACACCCGCTCCCAGTCCTCGGGGCTCACCTCCCACGGCGCGCCGAGGTCGCGGCCGACGATGCCCGCGTTGAGGCACACGAAGTCGGCGTCCGGCACGGCGGCGGCCAGCGCCTCCATCGCCCCGGGGTCGGAGACGTCGGCGGGGAAGGACGCCGCGCCCAGTTCCTCCGCGGCCACGGCGAGGGCCGCCGCGTCGATGTCGGCGAGCGTGACGTGCGCGCCGTCCGCGCGCAGCCGCGCCGCGAGGGCCCGGCCGATCCCGCTGGCGGCACCGGTGACGACGGCGTTCGTGATCTGCATGTCCTGTCTTTCGTGCGGCGGATGGAAGGGACTGGCGGGGGGTGGCTGCTGACGGCGATCGCCACGCTACCGCTTCCGGCGGCCCGGTTTCCTGCCCGATACGCTGGTCATGCCCGTCCTCGCCACCTGACCGCTCCAAGGAACGCGTGTGACCTCGCTTCCCCGCCGGTCCTCCCTCGGCTACCTGATCAACCATCTGGGCCGGCTGCTCGGCAACGGCCCGCGGGTCGACATCGCCGGGACCGGCGTGACCCCCGGGCAGTCCGCCCAGCTCCTGGCCCTGTACGAGCGCGACGGCCTGTTGGTGCGCGGGATCGGCGAGGCGGAGCTGGAGGCGTTCACGCGGACGCTCCGCCGCATGATCGACAACCTGGAGACGGCCGACTAGATCGGCGTGTCGGCGATGTGGTTGGCCGCGATGTAGCCGAAGGTCATGGCCGGGCCGATGGTGGAGCCGGAGCCGGCGTAGCTGTGGCCCATGACGGCTCCACTGGCGTTGCCGGCGGCGTACAGGCCGGGGATGACCGAGCCGTCCGCCCGCAGGGCCCGTGCGCGGGCGTCGGTGCGCAGGCCGCCCTTGGTGCCCAGATCGCCCGGGACGATCTTGAAGGCGTAGAAGGGCGGCAGCCACAGGGGCGCCAGGCAGGGGTTGGGCTTGACGTACGGGTCGGCGTAGTAGCGGTCGTAGGCGCTGTCGCCGCGGTGGAAGTCGGTGTCCCGGCCGGCGGCCGCGAACCCGTTGAAGCGGGTGACCGTGGCGCGCAGGGCCGCGGACGGCACCCCGATGCGGGTCGCGAGCTGCTCGATCGTCCAGGCCTTGTGCAGGGCGCCGCTGTCGTACCAGGAGTCGGGGAACGGCAGCAGCGGGGCGACGTCCTTGAACAGGTAGCGGTTGCGGTACTGCTGGTCGACGATCAGCCAGGCGGGGATGTGCGGGGTGGCGGGGGTGTTGCGGTCGTACATGACGTGCACCACGTCGCTGTACGGCGCTCCCTCGTTGACGAAGCGCTGGCCCTTGCCGTTCACGATCACGCAGCCGGGCAGCGTGCGCTCGGCCAGGCAGAAGTACGGCTCACCGGGCAGCGGGATCACCGGGCCCCACCAGGCGTCGTCCATGAGCTCCAGCGCGGCCCCGGCCCGCTCGCCGGCCTCGATGCCGTCGCCGGTGTTCTCCCTGGCGCCGAGCGTCCAGCTCGTACCGATGGGCTGGCGCTGGAACTCGGCCCGCATCGCCGCGCTGCGCTCGAACCCGCCCGACCCGACGATCACCCCGCGCCGGGCGCGCACCACGCCCGCGGAGGTGACCACGCCCGCGACCCGGCCCGCCTCGACGTGCAGGTCGAGCAGCGGGGTGTTGAGCCACACCGGCACCCCGGCCGCGAGCAGGCCGGCCCGCAGCCCGCCGGCCAGCGCCTGGCCCATGGTCAGCGGCTTCTCGCCGCGCAGCGCCGCCTCCGTGCCCCGCAGCAGGGCCGCCGCGGTCACCTCGATGCCCTTCGGGTGGACTGCGCTGAGCGTCAGCCACTTGTAGTCGGCGCTGAAGATGACCATGCCCTGCGGGACCGGGATGTAGGGGGCGTTGAGCCGGGCGAGCTCCGCGCCGAGGACGTTGCCGTCGAGCTGGTCGGGCTCGATGGAGCGCCCGTTCGGCATCCCGCCGGGGTATTCGGGATAGTAGTCGGAGTAGCCCTCCATGTACCGGAAGCGCAGTGGGCTGTTGCGCGTCACGAACGAGATCATGGCCGGTCCGGCGGACAGGAACGCCTGCTGCCGCTCGGCGGAGACCGTGCCGCCCACGACGCGGGCGAGGTAGGCGGCGGCCTTGGCGGGGGTGTCGGGCACGCCGGCGGCGAGGATCACCTCGTTGCACGGGATCCAGATGCCCGCGCCCGATCGGGCCGCCGTCCCGCCGAAGGTCGGCGCCTTCTCCAGGACGACGGTACGCAGCCCGCGTTTGGCGGCGGTGAGCGCGGCGGTCAGTCCCGCGGCGCCCGATCCGACGACCACGACGTCGTAGTCGGCGTCGGCGTACGCCGGCGACTGGCCCAGCGCCGCGCCCGTCACGAGGATCCCGCCCGCGAGAAGCAGGGTGCGGCGGCTGCGGCCTTCTGCGGTCAGGCCCTCGGGGGCCGGCACGGCAGGTCCCATCGATCGATCCCTTCCCCAGGGGAGCCCGGTGGCCCCTCGCCGCCCGAAGCATGCGCTTGGTTGGTTTGGCTGTCAACACCCTCGATCGCCTGCCTGGCCGGGTCTCTACGATCGCCGGTAGCATTGAGCGCACCTCGACGAGGTAGAGGGGGGCAGCCGGATGGCGCGCGGACTGGGCGAGCTCGAGTCCACGATCATGGACCGCATGTGGGCCATCAAGGAGCCCGCCTCGGTCAGGGACGTGCTCGAGCACCTGCGCCAGGATCGCGCCCTGGCCTATACGACGGTGATGACGGTGATGGACAAGCTCCACACCAAGGGCCTGCTCAAGCGCCGGCCGGTCGGCCGGGCCTACATCTACGAGGCGGTGTCGTCGAAGGAGGCGTACACCGCGGAGGTGATGCGCGAGTCGCTGGCCCGCAGCGGCAACCAGGCGGCCACGCTGGTGCACTTCCTGGAGCGGCTCACGCCGGAGGAGGCGAGCGCGCTGGAGGCGGCACTGCAGGTCTACCCGCCCAAGGGGCGCCTCTCATGACCCGGGCGCCCCGCCCGCGCACGTGCGTCCCGCCGGCCGAGGAGCGCCTCTCATGACGGTGGCGGCGCTGGTCGAGGTCGGTGCCGCACTGCTCGGCGAACCGGCCACGCCGAGCACGGCCGCCACCCTGGTCCGCCTCGCCACCGGCCGGGCGCCGGCGTTCGCGCTGGGCGCGGGCGGGGAGACGGCGCTGGCGCGGGTGCGCCGCATGCTGCACCTGCAGGCCCCGCTGGATCGGCGCGAGCGCCTCACGGGGCTGGTGGCGGTGGCGTCGCTGCCGACCGGCCCGGCCGCGCTGGCCGCCGCGCCGGGGCTGAGCGTCTTCCTGGCCCACCACTGCCACGCCCTGCTCGGCCTGTGATCCTACGAACGGGGATAGTAGCGGCGGGACGAAAACCGCCCCGCCGCACTCCGCCCAGGGTCTAACCCAGGTCGCGGCCCAGGGTCGTCAGCCAGGCGATCGCGTCACGTTCCGCCTCGTGAATCGCCGTGATCCGGGAGCTCAGCCCCGTGAACAGCGGTCCCGTGTCGGCGAGCGTGGCGAGGGAGTCGTTGGCGGCGGCGCGGGCCGCCCACAGCTCCTCCGCCGCCCGGGCCGCCTCGGGGCCGCCCGCGGTGCCGTCCGCCATGACGCTCTCCTTGATCGCCGCCGTCAGCTCCCGGATCCTGGCGAACTCCGGCACCTCGGCGGGCAGCGCCGCCTCGGCCAGCTCGTGCCACAGGCCGTGGATCTCGCGGAACCGGCCGCCCAGCTCCGCCAGGCCCGGCCGGTCGAGCAGGAGAGCGGCCTCGTCGAGGGCGTCGGCGAACAGGTCACGCAGGTTGCCGCCGTCGATGCCCACCGGCTCGGCCCCCTCCCAGACCGACAGCAGCGCGTCCGCCAGGCCGCGCCGGTCGGCGAAGACCTTCGGCCAGGCCTTGGCGTTGCGGGTGTCCACCAGCAGCCTGGCCCACTTGCGCCAGGCGGGCAGCGAGAAGGAGTCGGAGGCGGCCGACAGGTGCTCGGCGCAGTCACGCAGCCCCTCGCGGGCGGCGCCGGCCAGCGCCGCCTCGGTGAGCTTGGCCTCCCCCAGCACGTGCAGCACGTTCTTGTACGAGCCCACCCGCCCCCGGGCCGCGTCGAACCGCTCGCGCGGGACGCGGATCGGCGCCTGCCCCCGATCGTCGAGGTACACCCCGCCCTCGTCCCGCCGGTACGCGACCACGGGATGCCCGCCATGCCCGTCGAGGGCCGCGGGCAACTGCCAGTAGCCGGTGTGGAAGCGGTCGGGCAGGACCACGCACGGCCGCCCCGCGTCCAGCTCGGCCGCCAGCCGCTCACCGGCGGCGCGCACGCCCGACGTGTGGTGCTCGTCGTACGGCACCCCGAGCCGGCCGAGCGTCTTGCCCATCCACCGCTCGTGGTACTGCCACAGGTTGCGGAACCCCAGCACCACGTGCCGGGACTCGTCGTGCCGGAACTCCCACAGGATGTACCCCGCCCCAATGCCCCCGCCCGCCAGGAACACCATCGGCTCGCTGACGGCCATGCCCTGGTTGACGAGCACGGACGTGATCGCCGCACTAGACGGATGCCGCCCGCCGGCGAACCGCCAGCCGCCGTCGGAGACGGTCTCGGCGCGGCCGGCGACATGGGCGCGGGCGGTGGTGTAGCTCTCCCCCGTCTTGGCCATGCGCGCCCGGATGCGGGCCTTGAGCTGCTTCTTGCTGGTCATGTACGGCTCTCTCCGCGACCGTCGCCAGGACCCGGCCCACGCCCGCGGCCCGTGGCGGCCGCGTTGGAGCGTCGACCGTGCTGAGCGCGGCTCCCGAGGCTCCTGACGTCCCCTTTGCCTCCGCGATCGGCGGGTCGCGTGGGGACCCGCTCTGGAGGTTCGGCGGGAGAGCACCGCCGTACCAGCGGATAGTAGTACACCCCGGCCGCGCGCGGAATCGGTTAGGCCTTCGGCCCGTAGGTGTGGACGACGATGCCGGAGGTGAAGCGGGTCGTCTCGAGCAGTTCGAGGTGCGTGACGTCCAGGCCGTCGAGCAGCCGGTCGCCGCCGCCCGCGATGACGGGGAACACCCAGAAGTGGAACTCGTCGACCAGCCCGTGCTCGATGAGCGTGCGGTCGAGCGAGCCGGTGCCGAACTTCAGGATGCTCTGCCCCGGCCGCCGCTTCAGCTCGGCCACCGCCTCGGCGACGTCGCCCTGGATGAGGCTGCCGTTCCAGGCGTCGGCCTCCTTCAGCGTGGTGGAGGCGACATGCTTGGGCAGGCTGTTGATCCGGTCGGTGTACGGGTCACCCGACCGCGACGGCCAGGCCTCGGCGAAACCCTCGTACGTCTCACGCCCCAGCAGCAGCGCGTCGGCGTCGAACAGCAGCTTGGCGCTGTAGGCGTTGTGCTCCTCGTCCCAGTAGGGCGGCCCCCACACGTGCGGGTCGCTGATGACGCCGTCCATGGTGACGAACGTGGACTCGATGAGCTTCCTCATGTGCCGTTCCCCTCAGATCCGTTCGGCTGTTGAAACTACCTTGGAGCAGGCCGCTTACCGAATCCTGATGATGTTCTTAACGTCCGTCACAGGGCCGCGCACGGCGTGATCACCTGGCGGTGCACGATCACGTCGAACCACTGGGCCAGGGACCCGCCGGTCATGTACGAGCCCTGCGCCTGCGCCGGGACGTACGCCGCGTAGGCGCGGACCTTGGCGGGCGCGCGCAGCCGGTCGCGCACGGCCTCGGGGGCGGGGGCACGCAGGTCCACCGCGTACTCGTCGAGTCCGGTGTCGCCGAAGACCCGGTCGGCGAAGCCGGGGTCGGGGCGGGGCACCTGCGCGGGGGCCGACGCGCAGCCGCCTCCGGCGTTCAGCGTCCCGTGGTCGAACTGGAATCCGATGGAGCGGTAGCGGTCGCCGTACCAGCGGCGCAGGTGGGAGCCGGCGCTGTCGAACGTGAGGGCCTGATCGCCGAGCACCACCCGCAGGCCGGGGGCGTCGGCCGTGTGCGCGGAGGCGGCCCAGTAGGCGACCTTGTCGCCCGTGCGGCGCTGCCACCAGCGCAGGTTCTCCGCCGCGCGGGCGTCGCGGTAGGCGGTGTTGTCCGCCAGGCTGAAGCCCTCGTACCAGGAGAGGATCTGGCGGGCGTGGTGCAGGGCCAGACGCTGCTCCGGGCTCGCGGGCAGCCGCTCGACCAGCCGGTGCACCGCGCGCGCGTGGCGGAGGTAGGGCCGCTTGTCCCGCACCCCCATGTACCACTCGAGGTTGGCCCGCGTGCTCTCGTGACGCGGGCGCAGCGGCTTCAGGTGCCGCTGGAGCCTGCCGAGCAGGTGCGGCGCGGCCTTGGCGACGTGGGAGGAGACGGCGTCGTAGGCCAGGGCGCGGGTGGCGTAGTACTCCACGCCGACGAACCGCACCTTGTCGTCGTGGGCGGCGTTGTACGCGCGCAGCCAGGCCAGCACGTCGCGCACCTCGCGCGTACGCCACGTGGTGGACAGCTCCCCCATGAGGGCGTCCAGGTCGCCGCGCCCGGTCAGGACGTAGTCGTCGACCATCACGCCCGCCGTCCAGTCCTCCTCCCAGGCGATGGACCGGAACCCCATCTCCTCCACCAGGAAGCGCACGGTGCGGAACTTGAGCGTGGCCTCCTCGTGGGTCAGGTGGGCCGACTCGCCCAGCCCGACGACCGTCGCCTGGCCGATCATCGCGCGGGTGACGCCCGGCGCGGCGTTCCGGCCGAGCCAGTCGACGACCGGCTGCTGGACGGGCGCGGCGGCCACGGCCCCGGCCGTGATTCCGACCGTGACCCCGACCGTGACCCCGGCCGTGACCCCGGCCGTGACCCCGGCCGTGAGCAAGCGGAACATGACGAATCCCCGTTCTGTCGTGGGCTGTGTGCCCACGATCCCCGGCGGGGCCGGTGCTCCGCGTCCGACCGGCGGCCCATCGTGGGCTACGCCGGCGGGCGTAATCCGGGCGTCATCGCCGTCATCCCTCCGGCCGCCGCGCGACGAACACCAACTCCCTGCCGGGCCGGTCGGGCGCGTCGCGCACGTCGTCCACGACGTATCCGTGCGCGGCCAGCTCCGCCTCCACCTCGTCACGCTCGCGGAAGCGCAGCGTCGAGTACGACGTCAGCCGCTCCCCGTCGGAGCCGAACACCCACGTCCCGCGGAAGGTGACCAGCGGCCCGGTGATGTCGACCACTTCGCACCAGGTCGCCACCTCGCCCACCCCGGCCAAGGTGGTCACCCGGTAGGAGGCGGCCCGGTTCCATTCCAGCCAGCCCTGCCTGGCCGGATCGCGGGTCTCGAAGACCAGGCGCCCCCCGGGCCGCAGGGCGTCGTGGATCCCTTGGAGCGTTCCCGACCAGTCCGCCGGCTCGAAGATCGCCTGGGCGACGTTGCCCGTCATCGTGGCCAGATCGGCCCGCATCGGGGGCAGGGCGGTCGCGTCGCCGTGGATCCACCGCACGCGCTCGGCACCCGGTTTGGCCCTGGCGACGTCGAGTGAGGCCGCGGCCGGGTCGACGCCCGTCACCTCGACGCCGAGCCCGGCCAGGAGCAGGGCGAAGGTGCCCGTGCCGCATCCGACGTCGAGCACGCCGCCGGCCCCGAACTCGCGGGCGATGGCGGCGTAGACCTGCAGGTCACTGCGGTCGGAGTCGAGTGCGTCGTAGACGGCGGCCAGGCGGGGGTGCTCGAACTGATCGTCAGCCATGCGGAGACGATACGCCGTCTCGGCAGCTCAGGGTAAGGATGGAGCCCAGGTGACGGCCCTCCTCCGGACCCGGCCAGCGCTCGGCCCGATGGCCCCGCCCGCCTCCCAGGCCCGCTCCTGAGCGGCGGGGCATTTCCCGACCGGCGGGGCTCGTTCCTGAGCGGGGGAGTGACAGGGACGCGCCGGAGGTGGACGGTGTTCCCAACCCGCCGTGCACGGGCGGGACGGAGGCGGAGGGACGCCGATGAAACCCTTACTGATCACCGTGGGCAGCCGGGGCGACGTGCAGCCGTACCTCGCCCTGGCCAGGGGGCTGCTCGCCGCCGGGCACCAGCCGGTGGTGGCCGCGCCGCGCCGCTTCCAGCCGCTCGCCGCCGCGCACGGGATCGACTACGTGCCGCTCAACGACGAGATGCTGGACCTTCAGGACCTGGCCAGGGGCAGGGGCGCGCGGGCGGCCGTGACCGCCGCCCGGTCGGTCAAGCCGATGGTCCGCCGGGTCCTGGACGACGAGGCCGAGCTGGCCCATCGAGAGGCCGACGTCGTCGTCTACCATCCCAAGACGCTCGGCGGCCCGTACGTGGCCGAGAAGCTGGGCGTCCCGGCCGTCGCCGGGCTGCTGCTCCCCCTCTACGTGCCGACCGCCGCGTTCGCCTCGCCCATCCTGCCGCTGCGCCTGCCGCGCGCGTTCAACCGGGCGAGCTGGCGGATCACGGCCATGATCGAGGCCCCTTACCGCGGCCTGATCCGGACCTGGCGAGCCGAGGCGCTGGGGCTGACGAGCGGGTTCCGGCCGGTCGCCGACGTGGCCAGGCGGGGCGCCGTGCTGCACGCCTGGAGCCCGCACCTGCTGCCCGCGCCCGCCGACTGGCCGCGGTCGGCGCGTCCCACGGGCTTCTGGAGCATGCCCGCGGCCTCCGGCTGGGCTCCGCCCGACCGGCTGGCCCGTTTCCTGGAGGAGGGCGACCCGCCGGTGTACGCGGGCTTCGGCAGCGCGGTCGGCCGTGACCCCCGCGCGCTGACCGCCACGGTGCTGGAGGCGCTGCGGCTGGCCGGGCGGCGGGCCGTGCTGGCCACGGGATGGGGCGGGCTGCGGCCCGGTACGGAGCCGGATGGCGTCCTGGTGGTCGAGGACGTGCCGCACGACTGGCTGCTGCCCCGCGTGGCGGTGGCCGTGCACCACGGCGGCATCGGCACGGTCGCGGCGGCGCTGCGCGCGGGGGTGCCGCAGGTCGTCCGCCCGTTCATCGGCGACCAGCCGTTCTGGGCCGGCCGCCTGCACCGGCTCGGGGTCGCCGCCGCGCCGCTGACCGGTCGTCTCACCCCGGCCGGGCTGGCGGCGGCCCTCGACCGCGCGACCGGCGCGGCCTCCGCCGCCCGCGCGCTGGCCGGGCGGCTCGCGGAGGAGGACGGCATCGCGACGGCGATCACCCGCCTCGAGGACACGCTCAGCGGCAGGGCCGACTGAACACGTGTGACCACCAGCGACGACGCTTGATTCGGGGATAAATGGGCCCTCTCGGCATGCAAGACGCCGTTTACGCTGTCGAAAGCATTCGTTCATCAAATGCGACATATAGGCATGCGTCTATGCCCTTGTCCCGAGGGGAAGCACCATGACCGAGCTTGATCGACGATCCTTCCTCGGCCGCGGCCTGGCCACCACCGGTGGCGTGCTGGCCAGCGGCATCGCCATCGAGACCCTGACCGCCCACGCCTCCTGGGCGGACGCCGGCCGTCCCGCCGGCTCCCGGCACGCCGGGTACGGGCCGCTGCGCCGTACGCCCGCCAGGAACACCGGCGAGGAACTGCTGGCCCTGCCGGCCGGGTTCTCGTACATCGTGCTGGGCAGGACCGGCACCGTCATGTCCGACGGCGTCGCGACCCCGATCGCCCACGACGGCATGGCCGCCTTCCCCGGGACGCGCCGCCACACCGCCCGCCTCATCCGCAACCACGAGGTGCGCACCACCCCCGGCTCCCCCGTCGGCCGGGTGCACGTCGAAGGCTCTCAGCGCTACGACGAGCTGGGCGTCGGCGGCACCACCACGCTCGAGGTCGACCTGCGCAGCGGCGAGGTGCTCAGCCACTTCGTCAGCCTCAACGGCACGATCGTCAACTGCGCGGGCGGCATGATGCTGCACCGGCGCGGCTGGCTGACCTGCGAGGAGACGACCGCCGGCGTGGCGCAGGGCTGGCAGCGCAAGCACGGCTACGTCTTCGAGGTCCCGCTGAACGGCCCCGAGCCCGGCACCCCCGCGCCCTCGCAGCCGCTGACGGCGATGGGCCGCTTCTCCCACGAGGCCGTCGCGGTGGACCCGCGCACCGGGTACGTCTACGAGACCGAGGACGACTCCGGCAAGCCCGACGGCTTCTACCGCTTCCGCCCCGGCGACCCGCGTGACCTGACCCAGGGCGGCGTCCTGGAGATGCTCAAGGTCAGGGGCGTGGACGGCTACGACTGCCGCGAGGGCCAGACGATGGGCGCCCGGCTCCCCGTCGAGTGGGTGCGCATCGACGACCCCGACCCCGACCTGGAGAACGGCGCCCCGACCTGCACCCAGCAGGGCCTGGCCAAGGGCGGCGCGAAGTTCAACCGCCTCGAAGGCTGCTGGTACGGCGACGGCGCCGTCTTCTTCAACTCCACCAGCGGCGGCGACGCCAAGAACGGCGACGCCCCCGGCGCGGACGGCTACGTGGAGGGCTACGGCCAGGTCTGGCAGTACGTCCCGGGCCGGCGCGACGGCGGCACGCTGGTGCTGGTGTACGAGTCGCCGGGCCGCAGGGAGCTCGACTCGCCGGACAACCTGACGTTCACCCCGCGCGGCGGCATCGTGCTGTGCGAGGACGACGCCGGCTCGGTGGACGCCGACCCGCACCCGCTGGCCCCCGGGCTGGTCAACGTCAACCGGCTGATCGGGCTGGACCCGCGGCGCGGGCAGCCGTTCGAGTTCGCGGTCAACATCGCCGACGACAGCGAGTTCGCCGGGGCGTGCTTCAGCCCGGACGGCTCGGTGCTGTTCGTGAACCAGCTCGGCGACACGGTGTCACTGGACCCGCCGGGCCGCACGTACGCGATCCGCGGCCCCTGGCACCGCGGCCCGCTGTAGGGACCCCTGTGCGGGCGCAAACCTGGACAACCCCGTGCGGGCCATCGAGGATTGACGCGTGCCCATGGATGAGAGGCCGCCGTCTCTCCTTCCCGCCGACTGTCCCGGCCCGGCGCCGGGTCCGCCTCTCCCCCTGGCCACGGCCGTCGCCTGCGCCCGCCGTCTCGAGGCCGTCGCGGACCCGGAACGGCTGCGCCTGCTCAGCGTCGTGGTCCGCCGCGGCGGCGGGCCGCCCGGCCCGCGGCGGGAGCTCGAGGTCCTGCGGGAGGCGGGGCTGATCGAGCCGTGCCACCGCGGATACCGGGCCACGCCGGACGGGCGCGAGTTGTTCACGCGGCTGCTGTGCCTGCTGGAGTCGCTAGGGGATCAGCCCGCGCAGGGCGTCGAGCCGTTCGGGGACGATGGCGTACCACGCCCACTTGCCGCGCTTCTCCCGTGTCAGCAGCCCGGCGTCGACGAGGATCTTCAGGTGGTGGCTGACCGTGGGCTGGGTCAGCCCCAGCGGCGCGGTGAGATCGCAGACGCAGGCCTCGCCCGACGCGCTGCCGCTGATCATGCTGAGCAACTGCAGCCGGGTCGGGTCGGCGACGGCCTTCAGCGCCCCCGCGAGCCGCTCGGCCGCTGATCGGGAGAGGGGCTGGGGGGTCGGCACGATCTCTTCGGGCTGCACTGGGCCAGTTTAGGTACCGGCGGACAGTGGTGGATCACCGGCCGTGAAGCGGTAGCCGATGCCCCGGACGGTGAGCAGGATCGCCGGGTTCCGCTCGTCGTCGCCCAGCCGCCGCCGCAGCCGCTTGACGTGCACGACGATGGTGTTGTCCGGGGGTTCGCCCGCGCTGCGCCACACCTTCCTGGTGATCTCGTGTTTGGTGACCACGCGGCCCGCGTTGCGCATCAGGTAGCGGAGCAGCTCGTACTCGCGCAGCGGCACGTGCACGGGCGCCCCCGCGACGCGGACGACGTGCGCGTCCTGGTCGAGCTCGATGTTCCCGACCCGCAGCAGGGGCAGCGCGGCGGGGTCGTGCGTGGTGTGGATGAGGGCCAGCAGCGCCTTGCACCGGTACGGCCGCGCGACGCACGCCGTCGCCCCCGCCGCCAGCGCCCGCATGGCGAGCTCGGCGTCCTCGGGCCCGGCGCCCAGGATGATCGGCAGGGCGGCCAGCGAGCGCCGTACGCTCTCGATGAGCGTCACCGGGTCGATGCCCGGCAGGCGCGCGCTGGCCAGCAGCACGTCGGGAGCGTGGGCCCCGATGCGCAGCAGCGCTCCGGGCCCGTCCACGGCCCGCACGACGGTGATGCCGTGCGCGGCGAGCTCGCGCAGATCGTCGTCGGGGTCGGCGACCAGGAGCACCGGCGCCCGGGAGGAGGCGCCCGATTCGCGGGGCAGGGGTGCCGCCATGGCCTGGCTCACGCTTGGTCGCTCCGTTCCGGTCAGCCGAACCGCCCGGTGATGTAGCCCTCGGTCCGCTTGTCGGCGGGGTTGCTGAAGATCCGCGCGGTGGAGTCGAACTCGACGAGCCGCCCGTGCCGCACGCCCTTGTCGTCCACCTCGGCCGTGAAGAAGGCGGTCCGTTCGGAGACCCGGGCCGCCTGCTGCATGTTGTGGGTGACGATCACGATGGTGTAGTCGCGGGACAGGACCTGCATGAGGTCCTCGATCTTGGTGGTGGCGATCGGGTCGAGCGCGGAGCAGGGCTCGTCCATGAGGATCACGTCGGGCTTGACCGCGATCGCGCGGGCGATGCACAGGCGCTGCTGCTGGCCGCCGGACAGGGCGAGGGCGTTCTGTTTGAGCTTGTCCTTGACCTCGTCCCACAGGGCCGCGCGGTGCAGGGCCTCCTCGACCACCTCGTCCAGGCCGCGGCGCTGCCCGTTGATGCGGGGCCCGTAGGCGATGTTGTCGTAGACGGACTTGGGGAACGGGTTCGGCTTCTGGAAGACCATGCCGATCCGGCGGCGTACCTCGATCGGGTCGACGGAGTCGCCGTACAGGTCCTCGGTGTAGTAGGTGATCTTGCCGGCGATGCGGGCGTCGAGGATGAGGTCGTTCATCCGGTTGAGGCAGCGCAGCACCGTGCTCTTGCCGCAGCCGGACGGGCCGATCAGCGCGGTGATCTCGCGGGGCGCGATGCGCATGTCCACCCCGCGTACGGCCTCGTAGTCGCCGTAGAAGACCGACAGGTCCTGCAGTGTGAACACGGGGTCGAAGATCTCGGCCGGTGGTGTGGAAGGAGCCATGCTCGTCCTCGCTCCCGTCGTCATATCGGAGGTCATGGTTCGGGTTCACCACCGCTTCTGCGAGCGATTGCGGACGTAGATGGCGATCGAGTTCATCGCGATGATGACGACCAGCAGCAGCACGATCGCCGCCGAGGACAGGTCGTGGAAGGCCTCGCGCGACTGGCTGATCCAGCCGTAGATCTGGATCGGCAGCACGGTGTAGCCGCTGAGCAGGCCGTCGGGGACGTAGGCCACGTAGGTGAGGCCGCCGAGCAGCAGCAGCGGGGCCGCCTCGCCGGCCGCCCGCGACAGGGCCAGGATGGAGCCGGTGGCCATGCCGGGGATGGCGGAGGGCAGCACCTGACGCCAGATCGTCTGCCACTTGGTGGCGCCCAGGCCGTAGGAGGCGCTGCGGATCTCGCCCGGCACCGCGCGGATGGCCTCGCGGGAGGCGATGATCACGATGGGCAGCACCAGCAGCGACAGGGTGATGGACGCGGTGAGGATCGTGGTGCCGAAGCCGAAGCCGCGGGCGATGATGCCCAGGCCGAGGATGCCGTAGACGATGGAGGGGATGGCGGCCAGGTTGGCGATGTTCAGTTCGATCAGCCGGTTGTACCAGCGGCGGTGGTCGGCGTACTCCTCCAGGTAGATGGCCCCGAGGATGCCGACCGGCAGGCAGAACACCGCGGTCATGCCGATCACCCACAGGCTGCCGAACAGCGCGGACTTCGCGCCCGCCCGCTCGGGACGCCGGATCGACGGGAAGTTCTCCCACAGCCGGGGGTCCAGCCGCGACCAGCCCTTGTAGACCACGTAGACCAGCAGCGTCACCAGGAACGCCACCGCGACGAGCAGGCACAGCCGCAGCAGCAGTTTGAAGACGATGTCGCCCCACGGGACACGCCGGCGGGTGAGCAGCGGCTCGCGTCGCCCGGGGAGGGTGGGGGCGGTCATTCGTACACCTCCCGGAACTTGCGCACCAGGCGGGCGCTGATGAAGTTCATCGCGAACGTGATGAGGAACAGCAGGGCGCCGACGGCGAAGATGGTCTTGTAGTCGAGCGAGGCGGTCGGCAGGTCGCCCGACCCGGCCTGGGCGATGAAACCGGTCATCGTCTGCATGGCGTCCAGCGGGTTGAACGACAGTGCGGGCTTGTTGCCCGAGGCGATGGCCACGATCATCGTCTCGCCGATGGCGCGGGAGATCGCCAGCACGAACGAGGCCACCACACCCGACAGCGCGGCGGGCAGCACGACGCGCACGGCCACGAGCCTGGTGGACGAGCCCAGCGCGTACGCACCGTCACGCAGGCCCTGGGGCACCGCCGACATGGCGTCCTCCGACAGCGACGCCACCGTCGGAACGATCATCACACCCATGACCAGACCGGCCGAGATGGCGTTGAAGATGTCCGGCTGCAGGCCCGCGGGCAGGTACGTCTGGAGCGCGGGGGTGACGAAGCGCAGCGCGAAGAAGCCGTACACGACGGTCGGGACACCCGCGAGGACCTCCAGGACGGGCTTGAAGATCCTGCGGGTGCGGGCGTGGGCGTACTCGCTCAGGTACAGGGCGGCGCCCAGGCCGAGCGGGATCGCCACGATGACGGCGATCACCGTGATCAGGAACGTGGCGGTGACCAGCGGCAGCACGCCGTAGGCGGGCGGCTCGAACAGCGGCGCCCACTGGGTGGTGGTGAAGAACTCGCCGACGCTCACCGCCTCGAAGAACTCGGCGGTGGGCGGCACCAGCGAGATCACGATGCCGGCGGTGGTCGCGACCGACACCAGTGCGGCCGCCACCAGCACCACCTGCACCGCGCGTTCCCCGTAGCGCGTGCGCGCCCTCCCCAGCGGCCCCTTCGGGCTCGCCGGGGAGGGCGTGGAGCCGGTCGTGCTCATCCGCCGGCCTGGGCCTTCAGCTTGTCAAGGTCGGCCTTGAGCTCGGTCTCCTGCTGCGGGTTCAGCGGGATGAACTTGGCGTCCTCGGCGATCTGCGTGTGGTTGGCCACGAAGTACTCGACGAAGGCCAGCACCTCGGGCCGCTTGAGCGAGGCGGCCTTGGGATAGATGAACAGCGGCCGCGACAGCGGCTTGTACGTCCCGTCCTGCGCCGCCTGCACGCTCGGGCCCACGCACCCGCCGCCGCTGTCGATCTGCACGGCCTTGAGCTTGCCGGCGTTCTCCTCGAAGTAGGAGAAGCCGAAGTAGCCGAGGCCGCCCTTGGAGCCGGCCACGCCCTGGACGGTCACGTTGTCGTCCTCGCTCGGGCTGTAGTCGGTACGGCTCTTGCCCTCCTCACCGTTGATCACGTCGGTGAAGTAGTCGAACGTGCCCGAGTCCGTGCCGGCGCCGAACAGCTTGAGCGGCTCGCTGGGGAACTTGGCGTCGACCTGGTTCCAGTTGTTCACCTTCGAGCCCGGCTCCCAGATCTTCTTGAGCTGCTCGACGGTGAGGCAGCCCGCCCAGGTGTTGTCCTTGTGCACCACGACCGTCAACGCGTCGTTGGCCACCGAGAACTCCTCATAGGCGATGCCCTTGGCCTGGCACGCGGTCTTCTCCTCGTCCTTGATCGGGCGGGAGGCGTTGGAGATGTCGGTCTCGCCGTTGCAGAACTTCTCGAAACCGCCGCCGGTGCCGGAGGTGCCGACCGTGACCCGTACCTTGGCCTGCTGCTCGGCGAACAGCTCGGCCGCCGCCGTGGACAACGGCGCGACCGTGCTGGAGCCGTCGACCTTCACGTCACCGGAGAGCTCCTTGGCCGACTGGGCCGTGCCCGGTTCGGCGGACGTCTGATTGGCACCGCCGCATGCGGCGAGCACGAGTGCGCTTGCCACGGCCAGTGCCGTGCGCGTTCCTTTGCTCACGATCATTCCTCCGGCTCGTGACCAGGTCTCTGGATCCCCCGCACTCGCATAGAAGAATGTCAATGTGAACACTCGGCAAACAACGCTTGAGCGGTGGCTAAATTCATTGACGCTCATCTATGCGACCTGGGGCCTCGCGGGCGAGCGGCGTCGGCCGGGCGGGTGCGCCTTGGTCGCGTTGGCGCCCGTCCCGCTTGTTCGGCCACGCCGCGAGGACTCGCGCGGACCCGCACGGGCCTTCGCCCGCCTGGCCCAGATGGCAGCGGGCGCGGGCGCCCCTTAAGGGTGCATTTAGCGGCCGTTTAGAGCCCCGCTAGGCTCCCCGGCAATCCTACGCTGAGCGAATGCTGCGCACTCAGAGCAGGATCACGGGCAGGAGAATTATAAATGGCCGAAACCGCCCTTAACCTTGTCGCCCGGGACAACGCCATCGCGGTAATCGGAATATCCTGCCGCCTCCCCAAATCCCCTGATCCGAACTCCTTCTGGCGGCTGCTGCGCACCGGCCGGAGCGCCATCTCGGAGGCGCCGCCGCAGCGGCGGGACGTCATCTTTTCGGGCGCCGATCGTTATCGTTGCGGATTCCTGGATCAGATCGATCGTTTCGACCCCGATTTCTTCGGCATTTCCCCGCGCGAAGCCGCCATGATGGATCCGCAGCAGCGGCTGGTGCTGGAACTGGGCTGGGAAGCACTCGAAGACGCCGGCATCGTGCCGGAAGGGATTCGGGATTCGCGTACCGGGGTGTTCGTCGGCGTCATTTGGGATGACTATGCCACGTTGCTCGGGCGGCAGGGGGTGGAGGCGTACGACCATCATTCGCTGACGGGGACCCAGCGGGCCATCATCGCGAACCGGCTGTCGTACACGCTGGGGCTGCGGGGGCCGAGCCTGACCGTGGACACGGCCCAGTCGTCGTCGCTGGTCGCCGTACATGTGGCGTGCGAGAGCCTGCGCCGTGGGGAGAGCACGCTCGCCCTGGTCGGCGGCGTGAACCTCATCGTCGCCCCGGAGAGCACCGCGGGCGCGGCCTCCATGGGCGGCCTCTCGCCCGACAGCCGCTGCTTCACCTTCGACAGCCGCGCGAACGGTTACGCGCGGGGAGAGGGCGGAGGTCTGGTGGTGCTCAAGCCCCTGTCCCGGGCGGTCGAGGACGGGGATTCGATTTACTGCGTGATCCGGGGCAGCGCGGTGAACAATGACGGCGGTACGAATGGGTTGACCGTACCCAGTGTGCGGGCGCAGGCGGAGGTGCTGCGGCGCGCATATCAACAGGCGGGGGTCGATCCGGCCGAGGTTCAATATGTCGAACTCCATGGAACCGGCACACGCGTGGGCGACCCCATCGAGGCCGCCGCACTGGGCGCCGCGCTGGGCACCGCGCGTTCGTCCCAGGATCGCCTGACAGTCGGTTCGGCCAAAACCAATGTGGGCCATTTGGAGGGCGCCGCCGGAATCGTCGGCCTGTTGAAAACCATTCTGAGCCTCCGGCACCGGGAAATTCCGCCCAGCCTGAACTTCGAAACCCCGAACCCGAGCATCGACCTGGACGCGCTGAATTTGCGGGTCCAGGTCGGCCTGACCCCGTGGCCACATATCGATCGGCCTTTGGTGGCCGGGGTCAGCTCTTTCGGCATGGGCGGGACCAACTGTCACGTGGTGCTTTCGGCCGTCGAACATTCTCCGGACGTTCCCGATTCCGCGGGCGACCCGGTGGTGCCCTGGGTGATCTCGGCCAGGAACGAGCCGGCCCTGCGTGCGCAGGCCCGCAACCTGGCCCGCCTGGCCCGCTCCGGCGCCGCCGGCCGGCCGGTGGACATCGCCCACGCTCTGGCGACCACGCGTACGCACTTCTCCCACCGGGCGGCGGTCGTGGCCACGCATGCGGAGGAGTTCGCCACCGCCCTGGAGGACCTGGCGACCGGCCGGCCCAACCCGGCGGTGCTCCTGGATGCCGAGCCGAGCTCGGGATCGTCGGGGACGGTGTTCGTCTTTCCTGGTCAGGGCGGGCAGTGGCCTGGCATGGGCCGCCGCCTGTACGCGGCCTCGCCTGTCTTCCGTGAGCACCTGGACGCCTGCGCCGAGGCTCTGGCGCCGTTCACCGACTGGTCCCTGCTCGACGTACTGCACCAACGGGACGGCGCGCCCTCCCTGGACCGCGTCGACGTCGTCCAACCGGCCCTGTTCGCGATCATGGTCGCCCTCGCCCGCCTCTGGCAACACCACGGCATCCACC